>CBHTVL010000009.1:0-13950 GCA_966096475.1 uncultured Burkholderiales bacterium | reverse complement strand
TGCCGCCGTCATCTCGGCGCCCGGCGCCACGCCGACCCAGGCCTCGCTGGTCCCGGATGATGTGGTGGTCAATCCCGTCTCCGGCACCATCACCATCAATGCCACGGATTACCAGCACCAGTTGATCCAGAAACATCTGGACAGCGTGACTTCAGCGATCCAGCGGCAGGTGCTGATCGAAGCGACGATTGTGGAAATCCTGCTCTCCGACGGCTTCCAGGCGGGCATCGACTGGAGCCGCATACCGCTCACGGGTAGCGGCGGGCTTTCGATCACGCAGACCCTGCTGGGCGGTTTCACCGGCGCCGCTACCGGCGCGGGGGCCAGCCCCGGCAATGCAATGACCATCGCCTACACCAATCCGACGACCAGCGCCGGCAACATCAGCGGCACGATCAAGCTGCTGGAAGAGTTCGGCAGCTCCAAGGTTCTGTCGAGCCCGAAACTGATGGCGATGAACAATCAGACCGCCCTGCTCAAGGTCGTCGACAACCTTGTCTACTTTGAAATCAAGGCCGACACCACAACGACCTCGACCGGCCCCACGCAAACCACTTTCAACACCACCGCCAAAAGCGTTTCGGTCGGTGTGGTCATGGGCGTGACGCCGCAAATCAATGAAGACGGCCGCGTGCTGCTCAATGTGCGCCCGACCATCACCCGGCTCAATACCAGCCAGCCTTTCGTCAACGATCCCAATCCGAGCCTGTGTGACGCCACGCGCACAACCTGTATCGCGAATCCGGTGCCGCAGATCCAGGTGCGCGAAATGGAATCCGTGCTCCAGGTGGTCAGCGGCCAGACGGTCATTCTCGGCGGGTTGATGCAGGACAATGCGACAACCTCGCGTGAACAGATTCCCGGCGCCGACGCCCTTGGTGCCGCAGGCGACCTGTTCCGCTTCCGTAACCAGGGCTCGCGCAAAAGCGAACTGGTGATCTTCCTGCGTCCGACCGTCATTTCCAACCCGACGCTGGACAGCGAGGAACTGAAGTTTTTCCAGCGTTTCCTGCCTACCGCTGAATCTGTCGCCGCGCCCAAACCCGCCGCACCATGAGCCTGCTGATGAAGGCCTTGGAAAAGGCCGCCAAGGACCGGAACGAATCGGCACAACCCGCTGCATCGCCGGAATCCGGTACGCCCGCAGCGCCGCCGCCGGGCATGGCACCGATACCGCGCGCCCCGGCGTCCCGTCCTGCGGCCTCATCCAAGCTGGAACTGGAGCTGGAACCGCTGTCTGCCGACGCCCCTGCAGTGCAGGAACGTCCGGCACCTGCAGCGTCAGCGACCACCGGTAAATCCCCGTCCGGAATCAAAGATGCCGGCAGCGGGGAACAGTCCCGGGCCGCCGCCGTGCTGCAGGCGACCGCGAGTACGCCGATGCCTGCCGCCTCCGGCAAACGCTTCAAACCCGTCGTCGCTTTGAGCATTGCCGGCGTCATCGCCGTCATCGGTGCGGGCATCTACGTCTATCTGCAGATTACCAATCCAGGCCTGTTCATCCGTCAGCCCGCACCGTCGCCAAAACCGCCGATTGCGCAAAAACCGGCGCCCGCGCCACAACCGCCGATCGCCACCGAAACGCTGGTGGCACCCGCCGATGCGGCCGCAACCACCTCCGGCGAAAAACCGGCTGTCGCAGCAGCGCCCGCAGTACCGCCTGCAGCCGCCCCCGCTGCAGCCACCGCGCCGGCCCGGGCGGAAGCGCCGCGAGACAACATCAAAATCAGCGCCGGCTCCACCGACGCCCTGCTCGATCCGAGATTAAGTGAGGCCTATAGCGCTCTGCAATCCGGCAAACTCGACAGCGCCCGCCAGCTTTACGGCGACGTCGTACGCAGCGATCCGAAAAACATTCAGGCCCTCCTCGGCGCCGCAGCCGTCGCGATGCAGCAGAACGGCGCTGACGAAGCCAGCCGCCTTTACTTCCGGGTACTGGATTTGGAACCACGCAACGCCTATGCCCAGGCCGGCATCGTTGCGCTGATGGGCCGTGCCGATCCCGCTGCCGCAGAAGCCAAGCTCAAGCAACTGATCTCCCGCGAACCGCTGGCCTCGCTGCACTTCACGCTGGGCAATCTGTATGGCGACCAGTCGCGCTGGGCCGAAGCGCAGCAGTCCTATTTCCAGGCGCATCACCTGGAACCGGGGAATCCCGACTATGCCTACAACCTGGCTGTCGGCCTTGAACATGTCGGCCAGGCCAAACTGGCAACCGGTTATTACCGGCGTGCAGTCGAACTGGCGCAGGCGCGCGGCCGTGCCGGCTTCAATCTGAACCAGGCGCAAGACCGCATCCGACAACTCGCCGCGCAGCCCGAATAAACGGCCGGGCAAGCGCGATGTCCGAACAACGAAAGAAACTGCGGCTCGGTGAGCTGCTGGTCCAGCAGGGACTGATCACCAAGGACCAGCTGGCCATCGTCCTTGCCGAGCAGCGCAACAGCAACGTACCTATCGGCCGGCTGCTGGTGCGTCTGGGATTCGTTACCGAAACCGCGATCCGCGACATCATGGCGCGGACGGTCGGCCAGGAATCCATCGACCTGGCCCAGGTCGTCGCCGACCCTGAAGCACTGAGTCTGGTCCCCGAAGATTTCGCCCGCCGCAATCACCTGCTGCCGATTGCCTATGATCCCGCCGATCATGTGCTGACGATCGCCACCACCGAAATCTTCAACGTCGTCGCGCTTGACCAGTTGCGCGCGATGCTCGGCCCGCAGGTCGAACTGAAAACCCAGCTGGCCGCGGAAGCGCAGCTCGGCGACTTCATCGACCAGTTCTACGGCCACGAACTCTCGGTCGACGGCATCCTCACCGAGATCGAAACCGGCGAGATCGATTACGACAGTCTGCAGGCCGGCGGCGATGAATACACCCAGCCGATGGTGCGGCTGGTCAATGCCATTCTGGTCGACGCCGTCAAACGCGGCGCATCGGACATTCACTTCGAGCCGGAATACGCTTTCCTGCGTATCCGCTACCGCATCGACGGCGTACTCGAAACCGTGCGTAGCCTGCACAAGACCTATATGCCCGGCATCACGGTGCGCCTGAAGGTCGTCAGCGAAATGAACATCGCCGAGACCCGTGCGCCGCAGGACGGACGGCTGTCGCTGACGCTGAACGGCCGCCCGGTCGATTTCCGCGTATCGACCCAGCCGACGATCTACGGCGAAAACATCGTGCTGCGCGTACTCGACCGCGAGAAATCCATCGTCAACCTCGACCGGATGAACCTGTCGAAAGAAACGATGAGCAAGCTGGATGTGATGCTGTCGCGTCCTGAAGGCATTCTTGTGGTGACCGGCCCGACCGGCAGCGGCAAGACCACCACGCTGTATTCACTGCTCGCCCAAGTCAATGACGAGACCGTCAACATCATGACGCTGGAAGACCCGGTCGAATATCCGCTGACACTGATGCGCCAGACCTCGGTCAACGAGGTGGCGCGCATGGACTTCGCCAACGGCATCCGCTCGATCATGCGTCAGGATCCGGACATCATTCTGGTCGGCGAGGTGCGCGACAAGGAAACTGCGGAAATGGCGTTCCGCGCCGCGATGACCGGTCACCAGGTGTTCACCACACTGCACACCAACTCAGCCCTCGGCGCCTTCCCGCGTCTGCTCGACATCGGCATCCAACCCGACATAATGGCCGGCAACATCATCGGCATCATCGCCCAGCGCCTGGTGCGGATGCTGTGCTCCCATTGCAAGGAAGCCTACGCGCCCTCGCAGGATGAGCGTCTGCTGCTCGGACCGGCTGCAGACTCGGTATCGTTCCTCTACCGTCCGGTCGGTTGCAAAAGCTGCGGCAACAAGGGTTACCGCGGCCGCACGCCGATCATGGAACTGCTGGTGATGGACGGCGATCTCGACGAACTGGTTGCGCGCCGCGCGACCGCCAAGGAGCTGCGCGCCGAAGCCGTACTGAAAGGTTTTCGTTCGCTGGCTGAAGAAGGCATCACCCGCGCGCTCGACGGCATCACCAGCCTTGCCGAAGTTGCGCGCACGGTAGACCTGACCGGCCGCCTGCGCCAATGAGCGCGCCGTCCCCGGACGCCCGCTGACCCATGCCCTCATTCGAATACAAGGCGATCGACAAGACCGGCCAGCCCGCACGCGGCGGTCTGGATGCGGTCAACGAGGTGGATCTCGAACTGCGGCTGCGCCGCATGGGCCTCGACCTGATCACCTGCAAGCAGGTCGACCGCCGCGCCAAATCCATCGGCGCCGGCGGCGCCATCACCCGCCAGGACCTGATCAACTTCTGCTTCGACATGGAGCAGATGGTGCGCTCCGGCATCCCCATTCTCGACGGCCTGCGCGACATGCGCGACTCCATCGATTCGCCGCGCTTCCGCGAAGTGCTGACAGTGATGACCGAAGACATGGAAGCCGGCAATGTGTTGTCGCAGTGCATGTCGACACACACCGATGTTTTTGATCGTGTATTCATCAGCCTGATCCGCGCCGGCGAACAGTCCGGTCAACTGCCGGAAGTGTTCAAGAATCTGGCGGAAACCATCCGCTGGCAGGACGAGCTGCTGTCGCAGACACGGCGTCTGCTGATGTACCCGATGTTCACGCTGGTCGTCGTGGTCGGCGTGATGGCCGCGCTGCTGATTTTCCTGGTGCCGCAGATTGCCGGCCTGTTCAAATCGATGGGTATGGCCTTGCCGATGCAGACCAAGCTGCTGTTGGCGGTATCGGAGTTCACCAAAAACTTCTGGCTGCCGATGCTGCTGCTGCCGACCACCGCGGTTATCACGCTGCTGGTGGTGGTCAAACGTTCGCCCAAGGCCGCTTATCTCTGGGATCACGCCAAGCTGCGCATCCCGGTGATCGGACCGATCATCCAGAAAATCATCCTGTCGCGTTTTACCAATACCTTCGGTCTGATGTACCGCTCGGGGATTACCGTGCTGGATGCCATCCGCATCACCGAGGAAGTCGTCGGCAACCGTGTTGTCGCCGACGGCCTGAACCGCGCCGTACAGCAGGTCGCATCGGGTGAAGGACTCACAGATGCCTTCAACAACCTCGGCCTGTTTCCGCCGCTGGTCATCCGCATGTTGCGCGTCGGCGAAAGCACCGGCGCGCTCGACACGGCGCTCGCGAACGTGACTTATTTCTACAACCGGGACGTCAAGGATGCGGTGGACAAGGGCATGAAAATGCTCGGACCGGCGCTGACACTGGTATTGGGCGGCATGATTGCCTTCGTGATCTGGGCGGTGCTGGGCCCCGTCTATGATATTCTCGGTAAAATGAAATTCTAGGCGCGCGCCCGCCTCACGACTGCGAATAATTCCGACTATGGCCGCCAAGCTCCTCGTCTATATTTCCGCAACGGGTGCAGTCGCATCCCGCGCCGGCGGCCGTCGCATCAGCGACGTTCAGCGTTTCGCCAACGACGAAGCCGGCATCGAGGCTTTCAGGCAGTACGCCGCCACCAACAGCTCCGCCCCGGCCTTTCTGCTTGTCGATGCCATCGAAGAGGATTACCGCTTCGAAACACTGCCCCATGCCTCGGGTTCCGATCGCGAGCAGATGGTCGAGCGCAAACTGCGCCAGCACTACCGCGGCTCGACATTCAGTTCGTCTCAGCTGGTGGGGCGCGACAGCACCAAGCGCCGCGATGACCGTTTCCTGTTCTGCGCGCTCACCAACCCCGACCTGGTTGCCCCTTGGCTTGATGCACTGACAGACACCAAACACCCTGTCGGCGGCGTATTCCTGCTGCCGCTGGTGATGCCGCAACTGGTTTCTGTGCTGGCGCCGAAAACGGCCAATCTGCTGACGGTTGGCGCCCTGACTACCGGCATCCGGCTGTCGTTCTTCCGTGAGGGCGCATTCCGGCTGAGCCGTCTCAGCCGTGCGGATACCGCAGTGACCGGTCTGCCGCGGGCCATATTCGACGAGATCAGCAATACCCGGCTCTACCTGCATGCGCTGCGCGCGGCGACGCTGGACGAACCGGTCACCGTATTGCTGCTTGATCACGCGGACGCACTGGAACCCACGGCACAGCTGATACTGGCCGAAAGTCCTGCACTCACCTGCCGGCGCATCGACAGCAAGGAACTCTCCGACCAGCTGAAGATTTCGCAAGAGCTGATCGAAAGCACGCCGGAAAGCATTTATCTGCAGTTGCTGGCCGGCTTTGTTCCCGCCAGCAATCTCGCCGCCCCGGCAATCACTGCTGGTTACCGCCGGTTGCGGACACGGCAACAGCTTTATGCCGCCAGCGCAGCCGTCGCAGTCATCGGCATCTGCTGGGCGGGCTACAACCTGACGCACCAGTTTTCACTGGAAGCCGAAAAAGAAAATGTCGTTCGCAGCACCAGCCGCGTCAATGCCGAATACGAAGCCGTGACCCGCCAGTTTCCTTCGGCGCCGACCACTGCGGAAAACCTGAAACGCACCACCGAGCTTGCGGAAAAACTGCGGGCAGCGGGCAAAACACCCGCTTCTTTTTACGCCGTGCTGTCGCGCGCCCTGACACCCGACCCCGATATCACCCCGGTAGAAATCACCTGGCAGTATTCCGCCAGCGAAATTGCCGGCACGGACCGCGGTACGCAGAGCGCAGTCGGTCAGCCTCCGGCTGCACCACCGCCGGCCCCGATTCCCGGCGTCGGAACGCGCAAACAAAGCGGCCTGATTGCCGGCGAACTGCGCAATTTCAGGGGTGATTACCGCAACGCCATCAACCGCATCAATCGGCTGGCCGAACGTCTGCGCGCCGACCCCGCCGTCGATCAGGTGAAAGTCACACAATTGCCTTTGAACGTCAGCCCCGGACTCGCCCTGACCGGCAGCACCACGGACACGCCGGGAAGCGGCGGTTCCACTGAATTCCGTCTCGTGGTTGTACTCAAGTCAACGCCATGAACAGCGAAGAACTCAAGGAATTACGCACCCCGCTCGCGGCCCTGTTGACCATGATCGCGCTCGCCGGCGGTGCCGTGTATTACACCGACATGCTGGCCAAGGCAGCAGCAACGGATCTGACGCGGCAAAAAAGCGTGTTGCAGGCGGCGCAGTCACGGATGCGTCAGTCCGGCGATGAAAAAGACACCATCGTGAAGTACGTCGAGACTTACCGCGAACTGGAAAAAACCGGATTTGCCGGCGAGGAACAGCGCATCAACTGGCTGGACGCCCTGCGCAATGCCAATACCCGCGCCGAACTGTTCGGCGTGAACTACCAGATCGGCGTCCAGCACCCCTATCCGAATGCCGGCGAGTTTGACGCGGGATCCATTACGCTGCAGGAATCGATCATGGAACTCGACATGCGCCTGATGCATGAAGGCGACCTGCTGCGATTCCTGGATGAACTTCGCGCCCAGAAAGTGGGGCTGTTCGACGTCAAGGAATGCACGCTGATCCGCACCGACCGCTCGGACAGCCTGCGCAACTCGCCTTACCTCAGTGCGCAGTGCGATCTGGTCTGGATTACCGCCCGCACCAGCGCTGCAGCGCCGGGAGCCAAACGATGAGAATTTTGATCTCTCTGGCGGTCCTGCTGATGCCGCTGGCCTCCCTTGCCGCCGAACCGCTGGGCCGCCTGTTTTTCACCCCGGAACAACGCACCCAACTGGATTCGCTGCGCACCAAAAAAGTGGTGGCGGCCCAGGTCAAGGATGAGCCGGCGCCGGAGTTTGTCAGCTACAACGGACTGATCCGCCGCGGCGACGGCAAAACAACGGTGTGGGTCAACAACAAGGCCTTGTCAGAGACAGAACTCCGCGATGCCGGCTCACTGGTTGGCCGCATTGAACGTGACGGACGCATCGCACTGCAAACGGGCACCGCAGCCAACGCACAGTCATTGCGCCTCAAGGTCGGACAGCGTGCCGAACTGGGTACCGGACGTGTTGAAGAAAACTACGCGGTGACGAACGTACCTCCGGCACAGGCCCCGCGCGGCGACGGTAAAAAGCCGCAGGCCGAAGCCAAAGAAAAAGATAACGAAAACGCCGCCGACAGCGTTCGAGACGGCCAGAAGCCCGCATCCAATCCGCAGTCCGCCGCCCGTCCGGAAAAATAATGACAGCCGGCGCCGCACGCCAGAAAGGCTTCGGGATTTACGTCATTATCCTGATACTCGGCGCTGCCGCGGCAGTTACCGTCATCTCCGTGATGTCTGCGCGTTCACTGCAGACCCGCGAACAAGTTGAGCAAGCCAACATCCTCGGCGAAGCCAAACGCACCCTGCTCGGCTGGGCCGTCACCCGCGGATCGACCAGCAACCCCGGCGCTGACCGTCCCGGCGATCTGCCAGCGCCCGATGTTCTCGACAACACAGAAAACCCGGGCAATTACGACGGTAATTTCGAGACCCGCTGCATGGATGCCAGCCGGAGCAATGGCGTACCCCTTACCACGGCCAGCGTCAATGTCCGCTGTCTGGGCCGGCTGCCCTGGCTGACTCTGCAAATGAGCCTCAGCAATCCCTCGGAACAGGATGCCGAGGGCAAGATGCCGTGGTACGCCGTATCGGCGAACCTGACCCGCATCGACAACTGTCTGACCGCACTGAACTCAAACACCGCGGCGCTTTCGTACAGCGGTTATAACTGCGCCAGCGCCAGCAACCTGCCTTACCCCTGGCTGACAGTCCGCGATACGCGCGGCAACGTCCTCAGCAATCGCGTGGCCTTTGTTGTCCTGCTGCCGGGTCCGGTGGTGGCCAGTCAGGAACGGCGCGCTTCGCCCAACCTGGGCGGCCCCTCGCAGTACCTCGACTCGATGACGGTCGCCGCCGGCTGCACGGCGCCATGCGTCCCCGGCACCTACAGCAACGCCGACCTCGACAATGACTTTATTGCCGGTAATATCACCGACTCCTTCAATGACCGGCTGGTTTATGCCACCATCGACGAACTGATGCCGGCGATCGAAAAACAAGTCGCCTCGACAGTCCGCGGCATCATCACAGATTTTGCAAAATGTACGGCCGGAGCCAATTGCACCTCGAGTTCTGCAGCCGCGCCCTCCAGTTATTTCTGGCTGCGCCCCTTTGATCCAACCACCACACCTTCTCCTTCCGGTGCGGCGACTGTCGGCACCCAACGCGGGCTGCTGCCTTTTGTCGGCCCATCGGATATCGGCTCCAGCTTCCAGACAGGATTTGTGTGGTCAACAACGCTGACGCCTGCGGTCACAGTTTCTGGAACCGTGACCGCAACCGAAGTGCGCGGCTATACCGTGGGCTCGGCCTACGGCACCTGCGTCTGGTCGACTTTTTACTCCAGCACGCCTTACCGCAGCGTGGATTGCGCGGCCATGATTCCCAACCCCAAGACCGGCGTGGCATCACGCTCCATCACATTGCAATATGTTGGCAGCACCGGCGCCATAACCTACAGCAGCAATGCAGCGGCCAGCGACATGGTCGTTTCACCGGCGACATCAACCGACCATGCGACGCGCTCGGTGCGGCGCACCACCATGTCGGGAGTCTCCCTGGTCATGAGGGATTACAATGCCTCTGGTACACAGATCGGTTACGGAACCTTCAATCCGGCCGGCACCACCGGACGCATCCGCACCCAGGGCATCGCCGTTTATCCCGAACGTCAGAGTACCGGCGGTTCCTCCATCGCAGGACGCTTGATTCCCAACTGGTTTTTCACCAATGAATGGGACCGCATCAGCTACATCGCCTTCTCATCCGATTTCGCCCCCGGAGGGGCCGGCAGTTGCGGCAGCAACTGCTTCAGCGTGCTGAAAAACGGAACTGCCGACAAAACCGGTGTACGGGGTGTTGTCGTCATGCCGGGCACTGCCTTTGCCAGCCAGACCAGGCCCAACACCACGCTGTCGAACTATTTCGACAACGCCACCAACCAGAATGCAGCCACGCAGGTATTTGACCACGCCAACACGCTGACCGGCATATTCAATGATCAGGTCATTGTCATTGCACCCTGACATGAAATCACGACCCGTTAAAAATTCCGCAGCCGGCTTCACGCTGATCGAAATCGCGGTCAGTCTTTTCATACTGACGCTGGTCATCAGTGCGCTGCTGGGACCCATGGCCGTGCAGATCGAGGAACGCCAGGTACGTGAGGCCGAGCGCACGATGAATGAAATGCTGGAGGCACTGGTCGGTTATGCGGTTACACAAACGCCGCCGCACCTGCCGTGCCCGGATCGTACCAGCGGCGGCACGGGGACTCAATACGATACGGCCAACGACGGCATTGAGGACTACGCTGCCGGCGCGTGTGCCGTGAACGACGGCAACATCCCCTGGGCGACGCTCGGGGTGAGCGCGACGGACGCATGGGGAAATCGTTACCGCTACTTGGTCACCCCCGCTTTTTCCAACCGCCCTAATGCCACGGTAATGACCCTTGCATCAGTCGGCACATTAAAAGTCTGCGCCTCGGCCCCCACCAGCGCCACCTGCGGCGGGACGACCTACGTTGCGGACAACGTGCCCGCCGTCATCCTGTCTCATGGCAAAAACGGCTACGGCGCCATGAACGGCAGCAGCAACACGCAGATATCCACGACCGGCGCCTCGACACATGAAACCGAAAATGCCGGCGGCACCTATGTGGACAGCGTGGTCAGCAAAACCCGCTCCGATGCATCGGGGCAGGAGTTTGATGACATCGTGGTCTGGCTGTCGCCCAACGTTCTGTTCAATCGACTGATCACCGCGAACAAACTGCCGTAGGCAGTGGCAACAACCGACGACAAATTCAAGACCGAGCTCTCGGGCTAGCGTTTGGAAAACAACTCGAAACACACGCTGCCTTGACGGTTTTTTGACAGTACCAGCGAATACCCGGATTGCGCAGCAAAAGCTGCAGCCTGGTAAAGACCGACGCCCAGACCGCTTTCCGAAGGTACTGGGCCGCGGAACAGTTCTTCCGCCAGCCCCACCGGAACCGCTGCGCCGTCATCACAGATGCGCAGACGGGGACCTGCCAACAGCGCCACTTCCACACGTTTGGCCTGCCCTTGCGAGACCTTATACAAAGCGTTTTCAATCAGGGTATCGCTTGTACTGTCGAACAGCTCAGCCATCAGTCGCATACCCTCGGGAACAGGATCGGGCGCGAATGCAACAGCGCGGCCAGCATAACGCGACTGCAAACCCTGCCACCATATCTCCGCATCAACATCCCTGCTTGCAGACGCCTCCGGTGATTTCAGCTTTTCCAGCGTCGTGCTCAGGCGCTGGGTAATATGCGGCAACTGCCGCTGCACCAGGGAACGGAAAGCCGTGTCATCCGCCCCGCGCATTTCCGCTGCAGCACAGATCGAACGCAGCGACTGCAGCAGGTTTTTGACGTCGTGGGTCAGACGGGCGCCGGTTTCGTAAATCGCCTGGGTATAGGCGGACTGCTGTCGCTGCTGTTCGCGCCGTTGCGCTTCATAAAAATGCCCGACCATCTGCATCAGCAGCTTCTGGTGCAACAGAATCGCGGGCGTCAACTGCCGGGCTGCATGCATCGTCAGCAGCAGCACACCGGTCTCATGCTGTTCGGCATGCCCTTCGACTTTACCGACATGGCCTGAAGATGCGGCAGTGACCCAGGAGTAACCGTTGATCCACGGCAGGTCGAGCAGATCGGTCAGCGCCGCACGCAGGAAATGCTCGGGGCGTGTTTCGGTTTCGGCAAGCTCCGCCAGGCGCCGCATGCGCTGCTCGAAGGGCAGGCCCAGACCCAACAGGTAGCGCGACAACAGGATACCGATCCCGCTGAATCCGGCGCGGGGATTCCACAGCCAGGCGAGCCCCAGCATCAGGCCCGCGATGACCATCAGCGCCTGTGTGACGCCAACCAGGTATTCACCTTGCGATGCCTGATGGTGGTGAATCACAAAGCTGCCCAACGCCAGAACCACCACCAGCAGAAACAGCACCAGTGTGTAGAACAGGTCGATGATCACCGGCGCTCCGCGCAGGCGCTGACCGCCGGGGATCATCATGATCGCCAGCGGCAACAACGGCATGCCGTAACGGACAAAAGACGCAACCTGGTTGGCAATATAACGATCACTGAACAACTGCGGCAGCACCCACATCAGCAACATCGTCACCAGATAAACCGCTGCCAGTAATGCAGCCGTGCGTTCGCCCCGTGCTTCGGTCGAAGGCACGCCGCCGCCGACCAGCCCGCACAATGCCGCGATCCAGGCCGCAATCAGCCACCAGTTGCCGGCAAACGCAAACAACGTTCCCAGACCCAGCACAAGCAGGGCATGTCGCAGCGGTATGCGCCGCTCCCCGCGCCATACCGGCTGCCAGATCAAGAACAGCCCGAAATGTGCCATCAGCAGGCCGCGGGCCCACCATTCGCCGCCGCCGAAAGCAATACCGCCATGCAGCGTCAGCAGCGCGATCGCCAGCAGCACATTCTGTTGCCGCTGGAACCCAGCGGATTTGACACTCAGCGAAGCAGGGGCTTCTTTGGTATTCATCAGATCAGCGGACATCGTGATTGGCTATACTCTCGATTGAGTTAAAAACGGGTTACCGTCTTGCATATCACCACCATCGGCAAATACACTGCGCTTGAAGCTCTGCGCACCCGGGTCCCCGGCACCGCGCTGCTGGCGCTGCTGTTGCTGGTCTGCGCCAGCCTGTTCATCCGTGAACTCGCCGTCTTCGAAGCCATGCGTTTCCAGACCGGGTTTTATGCCGCCGCGGCCCGGTTGGTCGCCGTATTCCTCACCAGCGTTTACGTCCTCGCCAGCATGACGCGTGAATTCAACGACAAGGGCCTGGAAGTGGTGCTCGCGCTGGATGTGCCGCGAACCCATTATATCTGCGGCAAGCTCGCCGGCTTCATGGCTGTCGCGGTGTTTATTGCCGCGATCATTTCCCTGCCCCTCTGGACGCTGGCTCCCGCCGGCGCCGCATTCTCCTGGGCCGTTTCGCTGATGATCGAGCTCGCACTGATCACGGCCCTGTCACTGTTCTGCGTGGTCACCTTCAGCCAGTTGCTGCCGGCAGCCGGATTTATTGCGGCGTTTTACCTGTTGGCGCGCAGCATTACAGCGATGCGGCTGATGGGGGCTCACCCGATCGCCGGCGAAGGCAGTCCGTCCCAGCAATTCACTTCGGTACTGGTCGAAGCATTGGGCTATCTGCTGCCCACACTGGATCAATGGACTGCCACCGCCTGGCTGCTGGATACCCCGCCGGAACCCGTGCAGTTGCTGGGCATTTTTCTCCAGGGTCTGATCTACCTCGCGCTGCTGGCCGCCGCGACCCTTTTTGATTTTCATCGCAGGAGTCTTTAGGTGCGTTTGTTGTTCCGGGACGCTGAAGAAAGGACGTTGCGTGCCGTTCCTGTCATGGTGCCGCTGCTGCTGGCCCTGGCGCTGACACTGCAGATCATCGTGCATGCAAAACAGGCGCCGCCGCAGGCCCGTGCAGAAACCCTCGAGCCGGCACCGGCAGCAACCGTGCTGCGCACAGCAAGCTTTGGCGAATCCATCGTGGCCGCGCAGCTGTCCGTGCTGCACCTTCAGGCCTTTGACAACCAGCCGGGCATCAGTATCCCGTTCAGCTCGCTGGACTACAGCCGGGTCATGAGCTGGCTGGAAACCGCACTGCAGCTGGATCCGCACAGCGGCTATCCGCTGATGATGGCTTCACAACTCTACGGGCAGGTGAATGACGAACCGCGGCAGCGCATGATGTGCGAATTCGTCCACGCCCGTTTCCTGGAAGCCCCGGACCGGCGATGGCGGTGGCTGGCGCACTGCGCCATCATGGCCAAACACAGGCTGAGCGACCGGCCGCTGGCGCTGCGCTACGCCACAGACATCGCCCTGCATGCCGGGGCCGCCTCGGGCTGGGCGCGCCAGATGCGGATTTTCATCCTCGAGGATATGGGCGAACTCGGCAGCGCCAAGGTCTTGCTGGGCGGGCTGCTGGCCAACGGAGAAGTCACCGACCCCA
>CBHTVL010000008.1:0-14429 GCA_966096475.1 uncultured Burkholderiales bacterium | reverse complement strand
AGGTGGGCAAGACCGAACAGATCGACCGGCAGCTGGGCCTGCAGAAGGGCGAAGCTTTCATGCTGCGGGTTACGCGACGCATGCGCGAAGGCGTGCTGCGCAAGCAGGACCAGCTGGGGCGCGTCAGCCGCGACCAGTTTGCCTGTCTGCTGCCGCGCATTGCCGGTGAAGGCGTGGCGATTCTCGCGGCGAACAAGGTGCTCGGCACGCTCGAATCACCGATTCCGCTGGGCGACCGTTCTTTCGATACCGATGCGGTGATCGGCATTGCGTTGTTTCCGGAGCACGGCTCCGATCCGCAGACCCTTGTGCGCAACGCCAAGCTGGCGGCGCGCGAGGCGCGTACCGCTGCGGGCCGTACCGCTGTTTATGATCCGGCTCACGGCGCCAATGAAGAGCGCGAGATGCGTTACGAAGGCCGCCTGCGCCATGCGCTGGAGCAGGGCACGCTGGATCTGGTGTTTGAGCCGCAGCTCGATGCGCAGTCGGGCCGCATCGGCGGACTCGACTGCATCCTGCGCTGGAATGATGCCGAACTCGGCGAGGTAACAGAAGACCAGGCGCTGCAGACCGCGGAAACCGCAGGAATGATCCGTGAGCTGACCTGGTGGATTTTCAATAATGCCTTGCGTCAGGGCGCCGAA
This sequence comes from uncultured Burkholderiales bacterium, assembly GCA_966096475.1. Taxonomy (GTDB): domain Bacteria; phylum Pseudomonadota; class Gammaproteobacteria; order Burkholderiales; family SG8-41. Next base: position 13,785 of record CBHTVL010000008.1, on the reverse strand, counting down.
TTTGCGCGTGCCGGACTGGAGTGCAAGCTCGGGTTGACGGTTTCCGCCAGCGGATTGCTGCAGCCGGATTTTCCTGAATTTGTCGACCGCGCATTGCGCACCTGGGGTGTACCGCCGGGTCGCGTGGTCATCGGCATTCATGAGACTGCGATCGCCGGTGAACTCGGTCCCGTCAAGGATGCATTGGCGCGGCTGAAGCGCCTCGGCGTGCGCCTGGGCATCGACGGATTCGCCACCGGCGCGTCGTCGCTGAGCAATCTTGCACAACTGTCCTTCGATGAACTGAAGCTGAGCGCCAGTTTTGTGTCGGACATGCAGCAGTCGCCTGTCCACGGCAAGCTGGTGCGCGCCCTGGTCCGGCTGGCGCGCGATCTGGGCCTGCGGCTGACGGCTGAAGGCGTCAATGACGGCCAGACCGTAGTCGCGTTGCTGGGCCTTGGCTGCGAACGTGTGCAGGGAGCGCATGTCAGCGAGCCGCTGACCGCAAAAGACATCCTGATCTTTGAACAAAGCGGTTCGGGTCTCGCCAAACTACGGCTTTCCGACCTATGAGCAAGTCAACTGCCGGGGGTGCCGAAACGGAGATCAGTGCCGAGATCGTCCGCGGCATTCTCGAGCGCAGGCTGGCGCCGGCCGCCGTGGAGCAGTTGCTTGCCGAGTTGCCGGATGCCGGCAAGGCCCAGCTCTTGCTGCGCATTGCCGCCGTGGCCCGGCGCAATTCTGCATTGGTTGATGTCGCCAACCGCGTTTCCGATACGCTGTCTCTCGATGTGCTGTTCGTGCGCTTGCTGGAGGTCGTGACCGAGTCTCTGGACGCCGAGCGCAGCTCGCTGTTCCTGCACGATGCGGAAACCGGTGAACTGTTTTCCCGGGTGATGCAGGGCAATGCCGTGGGCGAAGTGCGTTTTCCCGCCGGTCAGGGCATTGCGGGTTCCGTGTTCACCAGCGGCGCGGGTGAAATCATTCCCGACGCCTATGCCGATCCGCGCTTCAACCGCTGGGTCGATACCGAAACCGGTTACCGCACGCGCAATCTGTTGTGCGTGCCGATCCGCAACAACCGCGGTGAAGTCATCGGTGTGACCCAGGCGCTCAACAAGCGCGCCGGCGAATTCGATATCGAAGACATGCAGGCGCTGGAGGCGCTGTCCTCCCAGGCCGCCGCCGCGCTGGAAAACGCGCGCATGTTCGAACGGGTCGAACGTTCACAGCGCGAGGAAGCGCTGCTGCTGGATGTGGTCAGCTCCATCACTTCCGAAATCAAGCTCGATCCGCTGCTGGAGAAAATCCTGACCGCGGCGACCCAGTTGCTCGGCGCCGATCGCGGCGCCCTGTTCCTCTACGATGCCGCCAGCAATGAACTGTGGTCGCGGGTCGCCGGCGGGGAGGGATCAGGCGTTATCCGTTTTCCGGCCGGCGTGGGCATTGCCGGCGAGTGTTTCACCACCGGAAACTGCATCAATATCGACGATGCCTACCGCGACCAGCGCTTCAACCAGGCGGTGGACAAGGATACCGGTTACCGCACGCGCAACATCCTGTGCATGCCGATCGCCACCCGCGGCGGCAACAAGGTCGGCGTGATGGAGATCCTCAACAAAAAGGACGGCGCATTTACGGCCGGTGACCAGCGGCGCCTGGAGGCGCTGTGTGCGCAGGCCGCGGTGTCGATCGAAAACGCCCAGCTGTTCGAGGACGTCAGCGATTCACGCAATTACAACGAAAGCATCCTGCGCAGCATGAGCAACGGCGTGGTTACGCTGAATGCCGGCAATGTTGTCAGCAAGGTCAACCATTCCGCGCTGCGTATCCTGCAGCGGGATGAAAACGAGATTCTGGGCCGTGAAATCGGCCAGATTTTCAGCGGCCCCAACAGCTGGGTTACCAACAGTCTCGACAAGGTGCTGCGCACGGGACGCACCGACAGCACCGTGGATTCGGATCTGGTGCTGGGCGTGCGCAATGCCGTATCGGTCAACATGACCGCGGTGCCGCTGCAGGACATGCACGATGAGCGCATCGGTTCGATGCTGATCATGGAAGACATCACGCGCGAGAAACGGCTGCGCAACACGATGTCGCGCTACATGAGCAAGGCGGTGATGGACGAACTGCTCGAGGGCGGCAATGCCGCACTTGGCGGCGCCAGCCGTGAGGTGAGCGTACTGTTTTCCGACATCCGCGGCTTCACCACGATGTCGGAGCGGCTGGGTCCGCGCGAGACGGTGGCGATGCTCAACGATTATTTCACCGACATGGTCGATGTCGTGTTTGCCCACAACGGCATTCTCGACAAGTACATCGGCGACATGATCATGGCGGTGTTCGGTTCGGTGCGGTCGACCACGGATGACGCAGCAAATGCGGTCAAGGTCGGCAGCCGCATGATGATGGCCCTGCGCGAACTTAATCTGCGGCGCGGTGTTGCCGGGCAGGAACCGATCCGCATCGGCATCGGCATCAGCACCGGCGATGTGGTGGCCGGCAGCATCGGTTCGCCGAAACGCCTCGAATACACGGTGATCGGCGACCGCGTCAATCTCGCCGAGCGGTTGCAGAATGCCAACAAGTACTACGGCACCGGCGTGCTGATCTGTGAAACCACCGCTGCGCGGCTGAGTGTGCCGGTGCGCATGCGCGAACTGGACCTGATCCGGGTGCGCGGCATGCAGCGGCCGGTCTCGCTGAACGAAGTGCTGGAGCACCACACGGCCGAAACATTCCCGCATATGGACGAGGTGATTTTCGCCTTCGCCGAAGCGGTTGCGCATTACCGCGACCGCAACTGGGATCAGGCCATCCGCCTGTTCAGTGAAGTGCTCCGCGCCAATCCCGCCGACCGGCCGTCCAGCCTGTATCTGGAGCGCTGCGAGATCTATCGCAAGACGCCGCCGCCCGCGAACTGGGACGGCGTGTGGTCGCTGAAAGCGGATTGAGTTCCGGCTTCAGCGTTTCAGTTTCTATTCACAAAAACGGAAGTCCACGGCCGGCGCGCGTCCGCGAATGCGCTCGGCCAATGCCGCACCTGCGCCGCAGGACTGGGTCCAGCCCAGCGTGCCATGTCCCGTGTTGAGCCAGAGATTGGCGTAACGCGTGCCGCCGATATAAGGCACGTTGGACGGTGTCGCCGGGCGCAAACCGGCCCACAGCAGCGCACGGTCGAGATCCGCAGCATCCGGAAACAGCCCGGCGACGCGGCGCAGGATGGCGTCGCAGCGCGCCGCCGTCAGCGTGGTGTCGTAGCCGGTGAATTCCGCGGTGCCGGCGATGCGCAGCCTTTCACCCAGCCGTGAATACACCAGCTTGTGTTCATCATCGGTCAGTGAAACGGTGAACGCGCGTTCAGGATTCACGATCGGCAGCGTGACCGAATAACCTTTCACCGGATAAATACGCAGGTCGATGCCCAGCGGACGCAGCAGTGCAGCGCTGCCTGTGCCCAGACAAATGACACAGCCTTCGATGGGCAACTGTTCGGGCTTGCCGTCGGACAAGCGTAATTGCGCGCTTTCAAGCCTTCCGCTTTTGCCGGAATGCAGGGCTTCGACCGTGATGCCGTAACGGAATTGGACGCCGGCCGCCGCGCAACGCGCCGCCAGTTCGGCGGTGAAGCGGTGCGCGTCGCCGGATTCATCGTGCGGGGAGTAAGTGCCGCCGGCGATGCGTGCGCGTTGCGGCGCCAGCGCCGGTTCGATGTCGATGCATTCATCGGCGGATTTGGATTCCAGCGTGCAGCCCGCGTCACGCATCAGTTGCGCTGCGTGCTGCGCGGCCCTCCAGGCGTCGGGGCTGGTGTAGAAGTGCAGGATGCCGCGGGTCTGCTGGTCGTACTGAATGCCGGTTTCCGCGCGCAGGGTTTTCAGCGCGTCGCGGCTGTAGTTGCCCAGCGCTACCAGCTGGCGGATGTTGTCGCGCAGACGCGCCGGCGTGCACTGACGCAAAAAGGCCATGCCCCAGCGCCATTGCTGCCAGTCGGCGCGCAGCCGGAACAGCAGCGGTGCGTCTTCCCGGCCCAGCCAGCGCAGGATCTGCAGCGGCGCGCGCGGGTTGGCCCAGGGCTCGGCATGCGACACCGAAATCTGTCCGCCGTTGGCGAATGAGGTTTCCAGCCCCGGGCCTTCGCGGCGGTCGATGACCGTGACCGCATGGCCGGCTTTACGCAGATACCAGGCGGTCGCAATGCCCGTGACCCCGGCGCCCAGGACAACGATATTCATCGGGCTGTGTAATTCCGGGTTTCAGGGGGTATTGAATAAATAATCATTTAAAACAAGTATTTATAGATTATCGTGCGCTCACATCAACGATGCTGGCAAGGCCTTTGGCGGCGTCTGATCAATCCGCCCAGCGCGCCGGATCACTACCCAGCGGTACTGGAGGACATTCCCAGCGTGCCGGCGTTTCCGCCATCTGCACCACCGGTTTGAGATGGCGCAGCAGTCCGAAGCGGGAGGGCGATTCGGCATAAAGATCGCTGATTGTTGCCGCGGGTGGCACCTCGGCCGCGACTTCGGTTTCGCGCCCCAGGGTGTCAGACATTTCGCGGATCCAGGCGGCAGTGCGTTCCAGCGACAACTGCACATGCCAGGAGCCGCCCTCCAGCGCACGGCGCTGCAAGGCCAGCATTGCGCCGAAAGCGCCGAGATAACCGGTCAGGTAATCCAGCGGCTGGCAGGGCAGACGCGCCGGATCTTCATTGCCCGAGCGGGTCAGGCCGCTGGCGGCGGCAACCAGCGTGTCGTAACCGCGGCGCTGCGCCCAGGGGCCGGCGCGGGAAAACGCGCTGATGGTCAGGTAAACAATGCCGGGTCGCTGTTGCGCCAGTGCTGCGGGCGAAAAACCGCGCTGCTCCAGCGCGCCCGGGCGATAGGCGTTGAGAAACACGTCGGCGCTATTGATCAGTTTGTGCAGCGTGTCGTTGCCGTTTTCCGTATCCAGATTGATCGCGCAGGACTGTTTGCCGAAACCGGTGTCGATGACCAGTGATTCGATCGAGGGCAGATGCGCTGCGCCGACCTGCAATACGCCGGCGCCATGTTCGGCCAGCGTGCGTGCGGCCATCGGGCCGGCGATTACGCGCGACAGATCCAGCACGCGAATTCCGGACAGCGGACGCGCGGCATCCGGCAGCGGACGGGGCGGCGCATCGCCGATACGGGTGATTTCGATCAGCGGCAATGCCGACGTGGCGAGCGCCTGCGGATGCGCTTCCCATTGCTCGCGCCGGCGGACATGGACGCCGCAAAGGCCCAGACGTCCCGCCGCATCTTCGATATCGGTCGCAGACCGGTTGACCAGCGCTGCGCGCAAGGCGGCCGGATCGTTCGGCACATTAAACAGTTTCAGCAGTCCGTCGCGCAGGTGCGGGAAATTACCGTGCAAGTACACCCATTCGCCGTCACGCACCCGGTAATAGCCGGTGATCGGGTCCCAGGATTTCACCGGCTGGCCGTTGACCCGCAGATAGGTGGCCGAGGTCATCGCCAGTGCGGCAGCGCGGGTGTCGACGGTGACTGGCTGCAGACGGCTGCTGCGCAATTGCCACAGTGCGCTGGCAGCGAGTCCGGTGACGCCCAGCGTTGCCGCGGCGAGCGGGCCGATGGGCAGCGTGGTCGGCAACACATTGGGCGAGGGTGTGATCCGCAGTGCTGACAGCGGGGCATCGCGCCAGGCGACGCCGTCGAGTATCGACTGCAGGGCGCCATGCGTACGGTCAATCATGTCGATGCTGTATTCAGTCCGCAGCGCCGCTGCCCGGATAGCCGCGCGGCAGCAGCACCCACATGCGCAGGGGCTGCTTCATGCGTCCGGCTTCGCGTCCGGCATCGTCCCCATAACCCCAGAAAAAATCCGCGCGTACCGCGCCACGGATCGCCGAGCCGGTGTCCTGCGCGAGCATCAGCTGGTTCAGGGGCTTGGAACTCAGCGGCCAGGTGGTGGCGAGAAATACCGGTGCGCCCAACGGCACAAAGCGCGGATCAACGGCGATCGAGCGGCGCGCGGTCAGCGGCACGCCTTGCGCGCCGAGAGGGCCGCTCAGTCCCTGCGGCAGTTCGCGGAAAAACACATAACGCGGGTTGTAGTCGAGGACTGCGCGCAGCTTGTCGGGATTCTGCTGGGCCCAGGCCTTGATGCCCTGCATCGAAGCACGATCCGCCGTCAGTTCGCCGCGGTCGATCAGCAGGCGGCCGATGGAGCGGTAGGGGTGGCCGTTGTGATCGGCATAACCGAGCCGCAGCACGCTGCCGTCTTCGAGATCGAGGCGGCCTGAGCCCTGGATCTGCAGGAAAAACAGCTCCACCGGATCATCGACCCAGGCGATTTCCTTGCCGCGTACCGGCGCAGTGCCGGCTTCGATCTGGGCGCGGTCAAAATAAGGTACGACGCGTTTACCGTCGATGCGCGCGCGGGCCCTTGAGTCGCGAGGCTCGGCGCTGAAAGCCGGCAGGTCGAGTACCAGCAGGTCATCGGGCACGCCGTAAACCGGATAACGGTAGCGCGCCGTCGGCGTGCGGCTGCCGCGCAGCTGCGGTTCGTAATAACCGGTGGCGAGTCCCTCGATGCCGCCATCGGGCTGCAGCAGTTGATAAGGCGTGAACTGGGTTTCAAAAAAACGTCGCGCCTGTTCGCGGTTGGGGCGCTGCAACGCGGCAGCCGCGGTGCACACAGTGCGCCAGGACTCCTGTGTTTTCAAGGTGCTGCAACTGGTGAGCAGGGCATTCCAGGCCGCGGCTGGGTCGTCGTCGCGCCAGCCCGGCAGATCATTCCATGCGCCGCGGCGCAAGTGATTGGCGGGCAACGGCGGTGTCGGTTGGGTGATGACCGGGGCTTCGGGTTGTGCCGGTGTAGCCGGCGCAGGTGCGACAGCCACCGGCGGTGCCGGGGGAGCAGCAGGCTTTTCCGGTGTGGCGCGGCAGGCCAGCAGCACTGATGCGCCGGCAAGGGCGGCGAGCAGCGTGCGCAGGGGCAGTTTGTTACAGTCGGGCTTATGCATCGGCAAATCCAGGCAAAAGACGGGACGCAATGGACGGATTGATTTGGTTTTTATTGGAAGTGGCTGTGGCGGTGTCGCTGCTTGTCGGCATCGTCTGGCTGACTTGGCCCCGTCCCGAAAAGGATGATGCCGATGAGGATCCGCCAAGCAAATCCTGAGCCGCAATTTTTTCCAGTGTGATCATGCGGAACCACCCTCCGGCCATCGCCGGCTGATCATCAATCAGGCGCAGTTCGGTTGATCCGGCAAGAACGTCTTCGAAAACCACATCGGTCTTCGTGGCAATCCGTCGCATCAGCGGATTGAACAGACGGCGCATCGGCGCTAACTCGCCGCGTCGCAGAAACTTATCCAGCACAAATACCCTGCCGCCGGTGCGCAGCACGCGCGCAGTCTCGCGCAGCGCGGCGTGGCTGTCGGGAACGATGGCCAGGATCAGATGCAACAGCACATGATCAAAACTGTCATTGCGGAACGGCAGGCGCTGGCTGTCGCCCTGCACCCATTGCAGATCCAGCCGGCCGCGGCGCGGTTGCGCCTTGTTGATCATGGCGCGGGTGAGGTCGAGGGCGGTGTAACAATGCGTTGCCGGCAGCAGCGGCAGGTCGAGTCCGGTGCCGGCGCCATTGATCAGGATATGCGCGCCGGCCTGGGGCAGACGGGACAGGCTTTGCGCCCGCACGCGGGCCAGCGCCGGGCCGATCAGCCAGTCATAGACCGGCGCAAGAAGTGTGTAACTGCTGCGGAGGGACATGCGCGCGTAACCCTGGCGCAGCCGCCTAGTGCAGCACGCGCGGCGCCGACAGCGTGAACTCGGGGATCGGCGCGTCGAAGCGGGTGCCGTCATCGGCGACCATCTGATAGCTGCCGCGCATCGTACCGACCGGCGTCGCCAGCATCGAGCCGCTGGTGTATTCGAAGCTTTCACCGGGTTTCAGCTTGGGCTGGGCGCCGACCACACCCTGGCCTTTGACTTCCTGCACCAGATTGTTGGCATCGGTAATGATCCAGTGCCGGCTGATCAGTTGCGCCGGCACGGCGCCGTTGTTGGTGATGGTGATGGTATAGGCGAAGGCATAACGCCCGGCGCCGGCATCGGACTGTTCCGCGATGTAAAAGGCGCGGGGCGATACGCTGATCTGGTATTTGGATTCGGTCATGGCCCTATTCTCGCATTCGCCGCTCGGTGGCGGAAGTTGGCATTGCCTTCATTGGACCGCCAGAACAGGTAAAATTCCCCTGAACTGAATCCGGATATCGCCATGACCCATCGCATCGCGCCCAGCATCCTGTCTGCCGACTTCTCCCGTCTCGGTGAAGAAGTGAAGGCCGTTGTCGCTGCCGGCGCCGACATCATCCATTTCGACGTCATGGACAACCATTACGTGCCCAACCTGACCATCGGGCCGATGGTCTGTCAGGCGATCCGTCCGCTGGTGCAGGTGCCGATCGATGTGCACCTGATGGTGAAGCCGGTCGACCGCATCATTCCCGATTTCGCCAAGGCCGGCGCCAACATCATCTCCTTCCACCCCGAGGCTTCCGAGCATATCGATCGCACGATCGGCTTGATCAAGGAGCAGGGCTGCAAGGCGGGACTGGTGTTCAACCCGGCGACGCCGCTGCATTACCTCGATCATGTACTCGACAAACTGGACCTGGTGCTGATCATGTCCGTCAACCCGGGTTTCGGCGGGCAATCATTCATTCCCGGTGCGCTGGCCAAGATCAAAGCCGTGCGCGAACGCATCGCGCGCAGCGGCCGCGACATCTGGCTCGAAGTGGATGGCGGCGTCAAAACCGACAACATCGCCGAGATTGCCAAGGCGGGTGCCGATACCTTTGTCGCCGGATCGGCCATTTTCGGCGCCGGAGACTACAAGGCGACGATCACCGCGATGCGCGCCGCGCTCGCCAAATCCTGATTTAATTTTCAGCCTGTCATGCGCGGCTTTTGCTGCGCAAGTCTTTCCTATTACCGTCAAAATGAAAAAACAGTTTCCGCTCACCGTTGAGGCCGTGATGATCGATCTCGACGGCACGTTGCTCGACACCATTCCCGATCTCGCCGCTGCCACCAATCTGATGCTCGAGGCATTGGGTGAAGACGTGCTGCCGCTCGACACCATCCGCAATTTTGTCGGCAAAGGCATTCACCGGCTGGTTGAACGCGCGCTTGCGCGCGACATTGATGGCAAAGCCAGTGCTGAAGCCATGGCGCGCGCGATGCCGGTATTCGAGCGCTTTTATACCGAGGTCAACGGTCGCCACACCACGATGTATCCCGGTGTGCGCGAAGGTCTGGAACAGATGCGCGCCGCCGGATTCCGGCTGGCCTGCGTCACCAACAAGGCGGGCGCGTTCACGGTGCCATTGCTGGAGCGCACGGGTCTCGCTTCATTTTTCGAGCAGACGGTGTCTGGCGACACCCTGGCGCGCAAAAAGCCTGATCCGATGCAGTTATTGCATGTCTGCGAGCAGTTCGGCATTGCCCCGGCGCGCATGTTGATGGTCGGAGATTCGGGCAACGATGCTCTGGCGGCACGAGCGGCAGGCTGCCCGGTGTTCTGCGTGCCCTATGGCTACAACGAGGGGCACGACGTGCAGAGCCTTGATGTTGATGCTATAGTAGGCGCGCTGACTGATTGTATCCCGTTGATTAGAAAGCCTTAATCATGCTGCTCTCGATGAAGTGCGAAAACCGGACCGGAGCCTGGCGCTGGCGCTGCTGAACACGCGTTTGCCGCCGGACCGCCCTTTCGTACTTTTTTCGTGGAACAAGACATGACTGAATCAGAATTCAATCGCCTCGCCGCAGCGGGTTACAACCGCGTGCCGCTGGTGCTCGAGACCTACGCTGATCTCGACACCCCCCTGTCGATCTATCTCAAGCTCGCGAACCAGCCGCAGACCTATTTGCTGGAATCGGTGGTCGGCGGCGAACGTCACGGCCGTTATTCTTTCATCGGACTCGCCGCGCGCACCCGCATCGAAGTGCGGGGATATGACTGCACCGAAATCACCGATGGCCGCGAAGTGTTGCGTGAGCGCGCCGAAGACCCGCTGACCTTTGTCGAAAAGTATCTGCAGCGCTTCAAGGTCGCCACCGATCCGCGGCTGCCGCGTTTCTGCGGCGGGCTGGTCGGTTATTTCGGCTACGACACCGTGCGTTATATCGAGAAACGGCTGGCTGCAGGCGCCAACAAACGCGATGAGCTGGGCACGCCGGACATCATGCTGCTGGTGTCGGAAGAAATCGCCATCGTCGACAACCTGTCGGGGAAACTCTCGCTGGTGGTTTACGCCGAACCGGGGAAACCCGGCGCCTATGCTGCCGCTAGTCAGCGGCTTGCTGATTTACTGGCCAGGCTCCGCGCGCCGGTCAAACTGCCGGAAAGCTTGCCGGCGAAGTCGGAGCCGGCAGTATCCGGATTCGGCGAGGCGGCTTATTACAAGGCTGTGGATCGCGCGAAGCACTACATCTTTGAAGGCGACATCATGCAGGTGGTGCCGTCGCAGCGCATGAGCAAACCCTTCCAAGCGACGCCGCTGTCGCTGTATCGGGCATTGCGCACGCTGAACCCGTCGCCGTACATGTTCTATTTCGATTGCGGCGATTTCAACGTCGTCGGCGCCTCCCCCGAAATCCTGGCGCGGCTGGAAGGCGACACCGTGACGGTGCGACCGATTGCCGGCACCCGCCGCCGCGGCGCGACCCCGGAAGAAGATGCCGCGCTGGCTGAAGAACTGCTGGCCGATGCCAAGGAACGTGCCGAACACATCATGCTGGTCGATCTCGGCCGCAATGATGCCGGCCGTGTCGCACAGACCGGCAGTGTGCGCGTCACCGAGCAGATGGTGATCGAACGTTATTCGCATGTGATGCACATCGTGTCCAATGTCGAGGCGCGGCTGAAACCCGGGCTGACCGCGATTGATGTGTTGCGCGCGACCTTCCCCGCAGGCACGGTATCCGGGGCGCCGAAAGTGCGTGCAATGGAAATCATCGATGAGCTGGAGCCGGTGAAACGCTGCATTTATGCCGGCGCCGTCGGTTATCTCGGATTTCACGGCAATATGGACGTGGCCATCGCCTTGCGTACCGCGGTGGTCAAGGACGGAAAACTGCATGTGCAGGCGGGCGGCGGCGTGGTCGCCGATTCGCAGCCGGAAGCCGAATGGCAGGAAACGCAGAACAAGGCGCGGGCGCTGCTGCGGGCGGCGGAAATGGCCGAAGCCGGCCTTGATACTCGCCTGGATTGAGGGAATCGCCATGTTACTAATGATCGATAATTACGATTCCTTCACCTACAACCTCGTGCAGTATTTCGGCGAGCTAGGCGAAGAAGTCGCCGTGCATCGCAACGACGAGATTTCGGTCGATGACATCGCAAGGATGAAACCGGCGCGTATCGTGGTTTCGCCGGGACCGTGCACGCCCAACGAAGCGGGTGTATCAGTGCCGGCGATCAAGGCCTTTGCCGGCAAGATCCCGATTCTCGGCGTCTGCCTGGGGCACCAGAGTATCGGGCAGGCTTTCGGCGGCAAAATCATTCACGCCAAACAGCTGATGCACGGCAAGACCTCGCTGATCCAGCACAACAATATTGGCGTGTTCCGCGGCCTGCCGCAGCCTTTCTCGGCGACGCGATATCACTCGCTGGTGATCGAACGCGCCAGCATCCCGGATTGCCTGGAAGTAACGGCATGGACCGATGACGGCGAAATCATGGGCGTGCGCCACAAGACGCTGGCGGTCGAGGGCGTGCAGTTTCATCCCGAATCGATTCTGACCGAGCACGGTCATCAGATGCTGAAAAATTTCCTGGAGGACGCGCCGCGATGAAGCCGCAGGAAGCGCTGACGCGCATCATTGAACACCGCGAAATTTTCCACGACGAAATGCTGTCGCTGATGCGGCAGATCATGAGCGGCGAAGTGTCACCGGTGCTGATTGCGGCTCTGGTAACCGGTCTGCGGGTCAAAAAAGAAACCATCGGCGAAATCGCTGCCGCGGCGACGGTGATGCGCGAGTTCGCGACCCATGTACCGGTTCCGGATGTGCCGGAACTGATCGACACCTGCGGCACCGGCGGCGATTCCGCGCATACCTTCAATGTATCGACGACAGCCATGTTTGTGGCCGCAGCAGCCGGTGCAAAAATCGCCAAACACGGCGGACGTTCGGTCTCCAGCAAATCCGGCAGCGCCGACGTGCTGGAACTGCTGGGCGCCAATATCAACCTGAAACCGGAAGCAGTGGCGCAGTCGATTGTCGAAACCGGCATCGGTTTCATGTTCGCGCCGAATCACCACAGCGCGATGAAACATGCCGCGCCGGTGCGCCGTGAACTGGGCGTCAAAACGATTTTCAATATTCTCGGACCTTTGACCAATCCTGCAGGTGCCAAACAGCAGGTGATGGGCGTGTTCCATGCGGATCTGGTCGGCATTCAGGCGCGCGTGCTGCAGCGCCTGGGCAGCCGCCGCGTGATGATCGTGCACGGGCTCGAAGGACTGGATGAACTGTCGATCAGCGGGCCGACGGCGGTTGGTGAACTGAAGGACGGCGCGGTGCGCGAATACATGGTGGCGCCGGCGGATGTCGGTCTGAAAACGCATAACAATGCCGCGATCCGTGTCGACGGCGTTGAGCAGTCGCGCGACATGATGCTGGCGGCGCTGGACAACAAGGAAGGTGCGGCGCGGGACATCGTCGCGCTGAATGCGGGCGCCAGCATTTACATCGCCGGCAAGGCGCCGACGCTGGTGGATGGGGTGAAACAGGCGCTGGCGGTGCTGGCCAGCGGTGCCGCGCGCCAGAAACTCGACCAGTTCGTCGCCTTCACAAAAAGTCATGGCTGACATCCTGCAGCGGATCATGGCCGTCAAAGCCGGGGAAGTTGCCGCCGCACAGGCACAACTGCCGTTTGCGCAAGTGCAGGCAGCGGCCCGCGCCGCGGCACCGGCCCGCGATTTTGCCGGCGCGATGCGCAGCAGAATCAGCGCCGGCCGATCCGCGGTGATCGCCGAGGTCAAGAAGGCCAGCCCGAGCAAAGGCGTGCTGCGCGAACAGTTTGACCCGACTGCGATTGCCGCCAGTTACGAACGTCACGGCGCTGCCTGCCTGTCGGTGCTGACCGACCGCCAGTTTTTCCAGGGCAAGCTCGATGATCTGAAAGCGGCGCGCGGCGCCTGCCAGCTGCCGGTGCTGCGCAAAGACTTCATGATGGACGCTTATCAGGTCTACGAAGCCCGGGCGGCCGGCGCTGACTGCATCCTGCTGATTGTCGCTGCGTTGAGTGCGGAAAAGCTGCACGAACTCGAAGCCGTGGCTTTTGAACTCGGATTGTCGGTGCTGATCGAGGTTCACGACGGTGCGGAACTCGAAACCGCGTTGCAAATGAAGTCGCCTTTGATCGGCATCAACAACCGAAATCTGCGCACGTTTGAAACGACGCTCGACACGACCATCGGTCTGCTGGCGAAAGTGCCGGCCGGCCGTCTGGTGATTACGGAAAGCGGTATCCTGAAACCCGAGGACGTGACGCGGATGCGTGCCCACCAGGTGCATGGTTATCTGGTCGGTGAAGCGTTCATGCGTGCACCCGATCCCGGTGTTGAACTCGAACGGCTGTTCGGGAAATGAACAGAAAAGGGGTGGCCTGAGATGCTGCGTATCGACGATCTGATCATCGGATTCGACAAGGGCTTGCGCACGGTGTTTGCGCAGGCGCGCAGCGTGCGGCCGATCCCCGGAGACACACTGCCTGAGGCGGAGATGGATGCCG
>CBHTVL010000007.1:0-14786 GCA_966096475.1 uncultured Burkholderiales bacterium | reverse complement strand
GTGATCTTGTTTACAGAGTTTTTCCTTTTTGAAAAATAAAAAACGGCCCCGATCAGGGCCGTTTTTTATTTCATGCCTGATGCCGGTGCGGTGCGTCACTTCCCGGCGGGCACGACTGCAGTGACGTCCATTTCAACCACCATGCCGGGACGGGCCAGTTGGCTGATCACCAGGAAGGTATGCACCGGCAGCGGTCCGCCCTGGAAGGCCTCGGCCCTGCATTTATTCATGGCGTCGCGGTCCTTGATATCTGTGACATAAGTGACGAGTTTTACGACGTCAGACATCTTGCCGCCATGTGCGGCGAGCAGCTTGCCGATTTTTTCGTAGGCGTAACGGCATTGGCCGGAGAAGTCGCCGACATAAAGAATGCTGCCGTCTTTTTCGGCCTCAGCGCCGACGCCTGCGAGAAATACCCATTTGCCGGGACCCGATACGGTGACAACTTCGGAAAAACGCCCCTTGGTCCATTCGTTGTGGTGGTAGTGCTGCTTTTCCAGTTGCTGTGCAGTGGCGGGCAGATAAAACAATGCGGCATACAGCAGGATTGCGGCGCGTGCGATGGAGATCAACATGATGTGAGTCGTCCCTGATGGTTGCATGATTGTGCATCGAGTCTAAGTGGGTAGATTGGAACGGTCAATTCCGGGTTTTTCTTGTTCTCAAGGGTAAATTGAGCAGGTTAGTCAGTATATGGTGACCTGCACCACATTGCTTTATTGGCAACGACTTGAGGAAATTTCAACTTTTCGTTTGGACCCGGCGGGTCTTTTTCTCCGGCCCGACTAACGCACCAGTAGACGCCGCTTTCAACAGGCGACGGAACGTCGGGCATTCCATATGGTTGGGCGCCGGGCATTTTGCGGCGTGGTGCAGTCCCTTGCTCATCGCACGCAGCTTCACGACCATCCGGTCAATCTGCTCCGCCCTGTTCGCCAGCATCTTGCGGTCGATTTTCGGCTTTCCATCGCCGCCTGACATCATCGCGATTTCATCCAGCGAGAAGCCGGCTGCCTGCCCCAGCGCGATCAGCGACAGTTGATCCAGCACGGAGGGTTTGAACAGGCGGCGCAGTCCTTTCCTGCCTGTGGAAGCGATCAGCCCTTTTTCCTCGTAAAACCGCAGCGTTGATGCCGGTATTCCGGCGCGTTTTGCGACTTCCGCGATGTCCATGTCAGAAACCCCTTGACCTCAAGTTGACTTGAACTTTTATAGTGGCCTCCATGCAGGTTCGAGTCAACTTTTTTGAGCGGGAGGTTTTATGAATGCAGGGATGGAGATGGTGGTTCGCGTGCTGCTGATCGGCGCCGGTGCGACGGCGGTGATGGATGCATGGCTGATGTTGCTGAAGCGGCTGGGCGTGCCGACGCTCAATTTCGGTTTCATCGGCCGTTGGGTCGGCAACGGCCTTGGTTATCGCTGGGCGCGTGAGGGAATTGCCAAGGCGCCGCCGGTACGGGGTGAACTGTTGATTGGCTGGGTGGCTCACTACGCCATCGGCATGGTGTTCGCCGCGCTGCTTCTCGTGGTCTTCGGCGCGGCATGGGCGCAGCAGCCGACGCTGATGCCGGCACTTGTGGTCGGCATCGCCACCGTCGCAGCACCCCTGTTCATCATGCAGCCCGCGATGGGGGCTGGCATCGCTTCGTTGCGCACGCCGAAGCCTGTGCTGAATGTTCTGAAAAGCCTGATCAATCACGCTGTATTCGGCGCGGGGCTGTATCTCGCAGCCTTGCTGGCGGCGCATCTGGTCTGAGCGGCGCTGATACCAATAAACCGAATTGAATACTGGAGTAAAACCATGAAAAAAGTAGCGGTTGTTTATCACAGTGGCCACGGGCATACCGAATATATGGCGAAAAAGGTGGTTGAAGGTGTCGGCAGCGTTGCCGGCGTTGCGGTTGATCTGCTCAAGGCGGATGAGCTGTCGGCGGCGCCGGAACGGTTGATCGCCTACGACGGATTCATCTGGGGATCGCCGACCTATCTCGGCGGCGTATCGGGTGTGTTCAAAACCTTCATGGATGCCACCGGACGGCTGTGGAAAAACCAGCAACTCAAAGAAAAACTGGCGTCGGGATTCACAGTGTCCTCACTCCCGTCCGGCGACAAGCAGACGACTTTATTGTCGATGGTGGTGTTTTCGATGCAACACGGCATGCTGTGGATCGGCAATGCGCTGATGCCTGAGCAGCACAACGGCGTTCCGTATGAACAGGCCGCGAACCGGCTCGGTTCCTGGATCGGCATGATGGCGCAGGCCGGTCATGGTGAGCCAGAAGATTCGTTCGCGCCCGGCGATATCCGGACGGCAACGCTGTTCGGGCAAAACTTCGCGAATGCACTGCTCCGTTTTTGCGTTTGATGGATGGATTGATTGAAGGAGATGAGCAATGATTCCACGACGATTTGAACCACTGGTGTTCGGTTTTGTGCTCTCGGGGCTGATGTCTTTTGTGGTGTCCGGCATCGCGACCTTGCGCGTGACCGGACTGGTTGCGGGCTTTCCGGGTCTGTGGTTCGGCGCCTGGCTGATGGCCTGGGTTTTTGCTTACCCGGTGGTGCTGTTTGTCGCGCCGGTGGCCCGTCGCATCGTCGGCCGGATGGTGGATGCAGAGAGGTAATGAAAAGTTTATCTGACGCCGTGCAGCGCAAGCAGCATCTTCATCCGCGCCACCGCCAGCTCCGGCTTCAGCAACAAGCCTGCCGCATCCGCCAGTTTGAACAGTTCCACAAAGTGCATCAGCGACCGCGCACTTTGCTGGCCGCCCACCATCACGAAATGATCCTGATGGCCGTTGAGCCAGGCCATGAACACCACGCCGGTTTTGTAATGCCAGGTCGGTGCGCAGAACATATGGCGTGACAGCGGCACTGTCGGTTCGAGAATACGATGGAAGGCTGCGCTGTCGCCTTGCGCGAGTTTGGCGAGCGCGGCACTGGCGGCAGGGGCGATGGTGTCGAATATGCCCAGCAGCGCATCGCTGTGACCGTGATTGGGTAGCATGCCTGCGCCGTCACCGGCAATCAGTTCGGCGTAATTGAAGTCGTCACCGGTGTACATGCGCACACCCGGGGGCAGGCGGCGTCGCATCGCGATCTCAATGTCCTTGTCGAGCAATGACATCTTGATACCGTCGACCTTGGCCGCATTGGCGTTGATCACGCCCAATGCAGTATTGATCGCACCGGGCAATTCGAGACTGCCCCAGTAACCTTCCAATGCCGGGTCGAACATGCCGCCCAGCCAGTGCAGGATCACCGGTTCGCGGGCCTGGCGCAGCAGGCGGTCGTAAACCTTTTCGTAATCGGCGGGGCTGCGCGCGACACGCACCAGCGCGCGACTGGCCATCAGGATCAGCCGTCCGCCGGCGCGTTCGATCTCGGCCATCTGTTCTTCATAGGCGCGGATCACGTCGTCGAGTGTTTGGGCGTCTTCGATGGCGAGCTGGTCGGTGCCACAGCCCGAGGCGAGCAGCGCGCCGGGCACCTCGCGCGCGGCAGCGGCTGAACGCCGGATCAGTTCCAGTGAGTCTTTCCAGTCCATGCCCATGCCGCGCTGTGCGGTATCCATCGCCTCGGCGACGCCGAAGCCGAGGCTCCACAGGTAATGGCGGTAAGCGAGCGTGGCGTCCCAGTCGATGGCGGTCTGCTGCCAGGGATTGATTGCGGCGCGCGGATCGGCAACGACATGGGCGGCGGCATAGGCGACACGGTTGAAAGGTGCCTTGGGCGCGTCAAAGGCGCCGGGGCCGCGCAGTGTGTAGGACGTCAGGGCGCCATCGGCGCCGGGCAGCTGGATATTCATAGGGCGATGTTTTTATTCAGGAATTTTTTGCGACATCTTCGCATGCAAGGCCCCAGTTGCCCAGCGTGTGCAGGCGTTCGCTGTCGAGGATGCGTGCGGTGGCTTCGGGCAGGCCGTGGCCGCTCAGCGCTTCCGGTGCAATCGCAGCGATGCCGGCACGGGTCTCGGGATCGGTGATGGCGATGGCCAGCGCGGCGGGATCGAACCATGCCGGCTTGCCCTGTTCCATGCGCAGCCAAATGCGCTGGCTGCTGCGGTCGGCGAAATTGACGACGGGCAGGCGGCGGATGCATTGCGCGAGAAACTGCGTGTTGTTCTCCGGTGTCATTTCCGCGGCGCCGGGATAGACCTCGCGCGGCGTGCGCGCTTCGACATGGATCTTGCGGTAACGCTCGATGTCGAGCATGCCGCCGACATCGAGCACATGCATCTCGCCGTTCCAGCCGAAGGCCACGGTGCGCGGCGTCTGGCCGAGCGGAATGCTGTTGTCGAGAAATTCGTAATGCACCTTCTTGTCGGCGGCCAGTGCCCATGTGAAAAACACCTCGGGCACGCCGGAGAAGGCTTCGACGTTGTGCGCGAGCAGATCATCGACGGCCTTGTAGCGGCCGACTTCCAGTCCGCGATACCAGGCGCGTTCGACGGTGGCGTCCGGCGGCGTGATCATGAAAAAAAGATAAACGAGGCTGCCGAAACGCGTCAGCAGATTGCTGCCGGCGACATCCGATGCCGGCGCGAAGGTATCAAAACGGAAACGGTCGATCAGCAGATGCGACATCAGGCCGCGCTCGGCCTTGCGCGCCATCGTGCGGTCGAGCTTGTGGTCGACGATCTGCAGTTCGTGACCGCTGAAGGAGCCGGCATATTTGTACGCCGGACCCAGCGTTGAATAGTCGAGCAGGAATTTGCGGAAAATATCCGGGCTGATCAGCGCGAAATCCTGCCAGCTGACGCCGATGCGTGCGGCGAGCGCGCGCTGCAACGGGCGCAGCGTGCTTTTGCCGGCGGCGGAGGCGCCTTTGGTGTTCATCACCACCGGTTGCTGTTGCACCGGTAACCGGCGGAAACCTTCGATGTCGGCGCCGCGCTGCACATAGGGTTCGATCAGGCGGCCGATTTCTTCGCTGCCGTATTCATTGCAGGCGAGATCGGTGGCGACACTGGCGATCAGCGCGCGGTCGCGCCACAAGCGGCCGTGGCGGTTGAGCATTGCGGTGGCGACACGGGCCAGCGCGGTGGCCGCAGCGCGGATCACCGGATCAGGTGATGTCTGCGACTGTGCTTCCCAGCGGCGGATCGCGCGCACGTCGGTGGTTTCGCCTTCATCGATGACGGGTGGCATTTTGTTTTTACCGAACAGTTGCGCCCAGAAGCCGCGCGCCGGTGCGGCAGCGGCAATGTCGTCGTGCAGGCCGCGTTCGAGTTCTGCGCTGGCAGCCTGATGCAGGCGGCTGCGGACGGTTTCGTAAGCGGCAACGATCTGCGGCATCTGCGGTGCGATATGGCGCGTCAGCAGGGCATCGGTCATGCGCCGGAAGTTGATGCCGAGGTCTTCGGTTTTCTGGCCGTCTTCAACGGTGAAATCCGCGGTGACCAGGGCGAGCAGTTCATGCACGACCAGGCGTTCGGGGCGGAATGTCACCAGGTCTTCCATCGGCAGGCCGGTGAGGTCGGCGAGTTCGCGCGCTTCGCGCAGGGTGGTGCTCACGTATTCGGGCCGGTAGATCGTCGCCAGCGGCAGCAGGTCGGCGGGGATCTGCGATTGCAGCCCCGGGTTCCACGGGCCTTCACTCAGCGGCGGCTGCAGGGAAATCGGCATGAACGTCAGTCTACGCCGCGCAGCAGGCCGTTGCGCCGGCCGGTGGCACTGAGGCGTTCGCATTGCGTGGGCGTGAGTTGCGTGTTCTGCGGCGTGGTTGATTCCGCCATCAGGTTGCCGGGACTGTTGTCATGTTCGCCGCTGTCCATCAGCACGTGCGCGAGTTCATGCGCGACCACAATGCCGAGGTCGCGCGCGCCTTTGGCGATCCAGACGGTGTCGGCGAGTTCCGGACGCGTGCGGCTGTTGTCGCGACCGATGGCTTCGGCATCAAAGGCCGGGATCTGGCGCGTGCCGGCGGTAAAAAAGACCACGGGTTTCGGCAGTGCCAGCTCGCGCGCCAGTTCACGCGAGCGTGGGTTGTCGAAATAGCGATGTGTTTCGGGCGCGATGACCTGCAGCAGGTCGGCACGGGTGATGCGGATGCCGCACTGGCCGAGGATTTGCGCGGTGCTGCGCAGTGCGGCGTGGATTTCAGCCTCCGGCCATTGATCAAGGTTGATGACGCGCAGTTCCAGTGTCTGTGTGGCGGCTGCGGGCGCCGGCAGGTCGCGTATTGCGGCGCGGTGTTCAATACGCAGCGGCAAGGGTTCGTGCGCGCTCACTGCCGTGATCAGCAGGCCGGCGAGGGCGGCAATCCAGCGAAGATGGCGGTGCGGGCCGGTCATGGTGCAGATGGTGGCGTGATTGATGAAATTTTAGGCAAGCTAAGTTGTGCGCCTGTGTGGCGCAGTCCCGGCCCCGTATTTTTGGGCTTGCTCACAGAGTTATCCACAGAAATTGTGCATGCTTTTTCGGGCCATGCACCGGAACGGTGAGCGCAGTCCTTGCGCATCCGGCGCGGACGACAGGCCAAAGCTGCGAAAAAATATTTCAAGCGGATTTTCGCAAGGGGAGGGTGCCATATTTCTCATTAAAAACAATGATTTACGGGTCGTCAAAAAAGCGTCGTAAAAGCGTAATTGCGTCAATCACTTAGCACGCGTTTGCCCCTTGTGACATTTGTATGGCGGCCCGGATATTGACAGTGCTGTTCGACTTTTGTAGCTGCCGCGTTCTGTTGCGTTGCGCGAGATATCAACATGCCGCAATTGCGACGCTGTCAAGCCATTTCGGGGCGCCGGAAACGGGGCTGACGGGGGCTAACCGGGGCTTAGAGCCCGCGGACGAAGCTCTCGATGCCCTTGAGCAGCATTTCCACGGCGATGGCGGTCAGAATCAGCCCCATCATCCGATCGAGCGCGGCCAGGCCGCGGCGGCCGATGTGGCGGGCGATGCGGTCTGCGGCCAGCAGCAGGAGCAGGGTGATCGTGCTGGCGATGGCCAGGGCCATGATCCAGTCGGTGATGCGTTCCGGCGAACGCGATACCACCAGCACGATGGTGGCGATGGCCGAGGGGCCGGCAATCGACGGAATCGCCAGCGGCACGATAAAGGGTTCTGAATCAACGCTGTCAGTACCGAAGGCGCCTTCGGGATGCTGGAAGATCAGCCGGATCGCGATCAGAAACAGGATCACGCCGCCGGCGATATTCAGCGAAGAATCGGAAAGCCCGAACAGATCGAGGATGCTGCGCCCGAAAAACAGGAAAAACAGCAGCAGGGCGAAGGCGATGGCGCATTCGCGCAGGATCACCAGGCGTCGTCGCGCGGGTTCGAGATTGCGCAGCAGTGCGGCGAATACCGGAATGTTGCCGACCGGGTCCATCACCAGCAGCAGCACAACCAGCGTTGAGGTGAAAGAGACTTCCATGGACGCAGTGTAGCGCCGCGCGGACTAAAAACCGAAGAGGTTGCGGCGCGCGTGTTGCAGGTGAGTCAGGATTGCCGCGCGCGCACGGTCGGCGTCGCGCGCTTTCAGCGCCTCGACGATGGCGCGGTGTTCCTGCTGGTATTTCAAGCGCCGCTCGGCGGTGACCACGCGGTCTTTCAGCTTGCCCCATTCGGTCTGATGGCGTACTGCGGTGGCCATGTCGAAGACGCGGATCATGAAGCGGTTGTGCGTGGCGGCGGCCAGCGCCTGATGCAGGGCTGCGTCCCAGACTTCGAAGTCATCGAGCGATGAGCCGCGTTCTGCGCGATCGAGGCAGGTGTCCATGCGTTCGAAATCGGCGGGCGTGGCGTTGATGACAATCAATTCCGCCATCGTCGGCTCCAGGCGCATCCGCGCTTCCATCAGCTCGGCGGGGCTGGTGTGGGTGATGCTGTCTGCGGGGAAGCCGCCCATGTCGGCGAGAAAGGTGCCGCGGCCGACGTGGCGGGTGATCGCGCCTTCGGCTTCGAGCTGAGACAGTGTTTTGCGCACGGTGTTGCGCGGCAGCGCGAATCGCGTGGCCAGTTCGCGTTCGGTGGGCAGTTTGCCGCCGGGGCCGAGTGCGCCCTGGGCGACCGTCTCCAGCAGGTAGGCGCGGATTTCCTGCACGCCGTCGCGCTTGTTGCTGCGGCGGTGGTTGTCGGTTTCGGAGCGGCGGATCGTGGTCATGGTTTTTCCGGTTGCGGCGGATTGTGCCGCTTTAAACCAAGTCAGGTCAATTGGTTCGTAAAATTCACTCAATTCACAACCATCAAATGTTCTCGTGGATCTGCCCGATGCGTGTTTTCACTCTTGTGCATTGCGTCATGAACGGAAAATTGGCTGGTTGGATTACCCAACCAATTTGGCTAAATCATTGACTATTGGTTGAACCAAGTCTAGAGTTTCGGGCGCTGTCGCCGCTGTTTTTGCGGGTACGGACCGTGGTCTGGACGCCGCGCGCAACGACCGCTGTTGATCAACGACAATACGTAACCATTCCAAAAAAATCCGCGAGGAGTCATGTCCGCAGCCACTGCAACGCCGGTCAAACTGGCAATCATTTCCGAAGGGGTCAATGCCTGGCCTCTGTATGTGGCCCAGGGCCGCAAACTGTTCGAGCAGGAGGGCGTTGCGGTTGATGTCACGCTGACCGGTTCTTCGAACCACCAGCTGGAGCAGATGCGCAGCGGCGGTTACGACATCGGTTTTCAGCAGTCCGATCACGTGGTGCGCGCCGTCGAAACCGGCAGCGACCTTTGCATCGTGATGGCGCAGGGCCACGCACCGGAGCTGTCCCTGGTCGTGGCGCCCGGCATCAAGGCCATCACCGATCTGAAAGGCCGCGACATTGCCGTCGACGGTGCGAATACCGGTTACGCGCTGCTGCTGCGCAAACTGCTGGCTGAAAACGGTTTGGCCAAAAGCGATTACCGCTTCATCGAAATCGGCGGCTCGCAGGAGCGCTTCGATGCGCTGCAGTCGGGCAAATGTGTGGCGAGCTGGCTCAATCCGCCCTTCGACCGCAATCTGTTTGCCGCAGGCTTTGCTTCGCTCGGCACGACCATGCAGTTTTTTCCTGAATATCCCGGCTCGATTGCCGCGGCGCGCCGTTCCTGGGCGAGTCTGAACGGTGATCGTCTGGTGGCTTTTATCCGTGCTTTCCGCAATGCCTGCCGCTGGCTGAAAGACCCCGCGAACAAGGCCGAGGCGATCAAGCTGCTGCCCGAGCGCCTGAAGATTGCGCCGGAACTGGCGAGCAAGGCCTTTGATGCTTTTGTCGCGCGTCCGCTGCCGGCGATTGATGCGTCGGGTCTGCGTCAGGTCATTGATGTTTACTGGCAGGCCGAAGGGTTGACCGTGCCCAAGGGCGAGCCGGGCAAATACATGGATCTGTCGTATCAGCAACGCGCGGGCAACTGATTTCATTCATAACAAGTTCACTGACTACAAAATCCACGGAGGGGTACATGAAATTCATCGGATACGCATTCAATGGCATGGTGATGGGCGCGGCGCTGTTTACGCTGCCCGCGGTTGCAGCCGAATCCGTGGACAAATATCCGTCGCGTCCGATCCGTGTCATGGGTCAGGGCGTCGGCAGCACGGCCGACTATCTGTCGCGTTACATCGGTCAGAAGCTCACTGAACGCTGGGGTCAGGCGGTGGTGGTCGACAACCGCGCGGGCGCCGGCGGCACGCTGTCGGCCGAGGTCGTGGCCAAGGCGGTGCCCGACGGCTACTCGCTGGTGATGGGCCATGCCGGGCCGATGGTGAGCGCAGTCGCGCTCTACCCGAACCGCGGCTACGATCCGCTGAAGGATTTTTCGCCGATTACCAAGACCACCACCGGCGTCACCGTGCTGGTGCTGCATCCTTCGGTGCCGGCGAAGAACGTGCAGGAACTGATTGCGCTGTCGAAGCAGAAACCCCTGAGCTACGCCTCGGCGGGCAACGGCACCATCAGCCACCTGACCGGTGAACTGTTCAAGCAGGTGACCAAGGCTGATGTGCAGCACATTCCGTACAAGAGCGCGGGCTTTGCGCTGACTTCAATTCTGTCGGGCGAAACACAGATTTCCTTCCTGTCGCCGATCACCGCCTTTGCACAACTGAAGACGGGCAAGGTGCGCGCGCTGGCGGTGTCGGGCAAAGAGCGTTTCCCCGGCGCGCCGGATATTCCCAGCGCGACCGAAGCCGGCATTCCGGGCATGGTGGCCGAGCTGTGGTTCGGCCTGTTCACCACCGCCGGCGTGCCCAAGCCCATCGTCGACAAGCTGCACCGTGAAGTCACCGGCATCCTCAATACACCGGAAGTGCGTGACGGTCTGCTGCAGCGGGGCGCGATTGCTGCGCCTTCGACGCCGGCGGAACTGCAGGCCTTCGTCAAAAGCGAACTCGAAAAATGGACGCCGATCATCAAGGCTGCCGGCATCAAGGCGGACTAAAAACGGTTTCCAGCGGTAATTTATAAGTATTTGATTAAATTGGAGAAATTTTAATGGCGCGGAAGAAAAAACCGGTCGAGCCGAAACTCATCAAGACCGCCGGCATCAATCCGGACAAGGGCGTGTCGTCAGCACCGGATGTGCTGTTTGATCCGGCCGATCCTGGCCATCGCTGGGAGCGTCCGCTGCAGGCACCGGGCCGCATGCAGGTCGACTTTGAAGAGCGCGTGAATTTCCAGCGCCTGCATGAATACCGTCTCGCACGCACGCGCAATGCGCTGAAAAAATCCAGGCTCGGCGCCTTGCTGGTGTTCGACCAGATCAACATGCGCTACATCTCGAGCACGGTGATCGGCGAATGGGCGCGCGATAAACTCACGCGCTGGTGTCTGCTGACCGGCAATGGCGAACCCTGGGTCTGGGATTTCGGTTCCGCCGTGCGGCATCACAAGCGGTATGCGCCGTGGCTGCCGAAGAACCACAACATTCCGGGTCTGGCCGGGTTGCGCGGTGCGGTGTCGCCGAAAGTCGGTCTGTTCGAAGCGGCTGCGAAAGAAATTTACGACATCCTCAAGCAGGAAGGCGTTGCCGACATGCCGATCGGCATCGACGTCGTTGAGCCGCCTTTCCTGTTCGCGCTGCAGAAGCTGGGCCTGAAGGTAATGGACGGCCAGCAGGTGATGCTCGATGCGCGCGAGATCAAGAGCTACGACGAAATCACGCTGCTCAACACTGCAGCGGCAATGGGCGACGGCGTGTATCAGGATATTTTTGAGGCGCTGAAGCCGGGTATCCGTGAAAACGAAGTGGTCGCGATGGCGGCCAAACGTTTTTATGAAATGGGTTCGGACTGCGTGGAGGCGGTGAATGCGATTGCCGGTGAACGCTGCAGCCCGCATCCGCACAACTTCACCGACCGGCTGATCCGTCCGGGCGACCAGGCTTATTTCGACCTGATTCACTCGTACATGGGCTACAAGACCTGCTACTACCGCACTTTCACCGTCGGCAGCGCCACGCCGGCGCAGCATGATGCCTACAAGCGGGCGCGCAAATGGATGGACGATGCCATCGCGATGCTGAAGCCGGGCGTCTCCACCGAGGCGGTGGCCAAGGCCTTTCCCAAGTGTACCGAGATCGGTTTTGAAACCGAGATGGCGGCCTTCGGCCTGAACTTCTGTCACGGTCTCGGCCTTGGCTTGCATGAGCGGCCGCTGATTTCGCGGCTGAACTCGTTCAAGGATCCGTACGAGCTGAAGGCCGGCATGGTGTTTGCCGTTGAAACCTTCTGCCCGGCCAAGGACGGCGTTTCCGCGGCGCGTATCGAGGAAGAGGTGGTGCTGACGCCGACCGGCGCGAAGATCATCACGCTGTTCCCGGCGCAGGAACTGCCGATCGCCAACAAGTATTGAGTTTTCAAGGATAGGAACCCAAAGTGAAAAGCAAGAAAACCGCTGTAGCGGAAGACGACATCGGCCGCGATATCCGGCTCGAGCTGTTCCGCATGCAACTGGAGCTGCGGCTCTGCGAAAAACGCGCCTTCGATCTGTTCCTGCAGAACATGATCAAGGGCACCAGCCATCTGTCGCTCGGACAGGAAGCGATTGCCGCGGCTTTCGGCGTGGCGATGCGACCTGATGACTACACCTTCTGCACCTATCGCGGTCATGCCCACACGCTGGCCCGCGGCGCCTCGATGAGCGGTGTGCTTGGCGAACTGATGGGCCGTGAATGCGGTCTGCTCGGCGGCAAGGGCGGCTCGATGCACCTGACCGACGTGTCCAAGGGGGCGATGGGTTCCTACGCGATCATCGGCGCGCATCTGCCGGTGGCGGCGGGTGCGGCGTGGAGTGCGCAGTATCGCGGCACCGAACAGGTTTCCGTGTGTTTCTTCGGCGACGGCACCACCAATATCGGTGCTTTCCACGAGGCGCTGAACTTCGCGGTGATCTGGAAACTGCCGGTGATTTTTGTCTGCGAAAACAATCTGTATATGGAATACACGCCGATCCACACCGTGACTGCGGTGGAGCATCCGGCGGCAGACCGCGCCAGCGCGTACAACCTGGAGAAAATCGTCGTCGACGGCAACGATGCCGACGCGGTCTATCGCACGGCGACCAAATACATCGATCGCGCCCGCAAGGGGGGCGGTCCGGCGCTGATCGAATGCATGACCTACCGTCATTCCGGCCACTCGCGCGCCGATCCGGCGAAATACCGCCCTGAGGGCGAACTGGAGAAGTGGCTGGAACGCGACCCGATCAAAATTTACCGTGAACGCCTGCTGGGCCTCGGCATCGTCGACGCCACGCTGAAAGACATTGAGGACGAAGTGAATCAACAGGTCAACGAAGCCACCGAAATCGCCAAGGCATCGCCGCCGCCATCACTGGACGGCATCTATCAACATGTCTGGGCGGATGGAGGTGCATCATGGCGGAACTGACCTATCGCGACGCCGTCGCTGCGGGTATCGCACAGGAGATGGCGCGCGACGAGCGCGTGGTATTTCTGGGTGAAGACATTGCCGCCGCCGGCGGCGTGTTCAAGGCCACCGTTGGCCTGCTCGACAAGTTCGGCCCGAAGCGCGTGCGCGACACGCCGATTTCGGAGCAGGCGATCCTCGGTGCGGCCATGGGTGCGGCGATGACCGGCCTGCGGCCGATTGCCGAAATCATGTTCTCGGATTTTCTGGCGGTGTGCTGGGACATCGTGGCGAACGAGATTGCCAAGTCGCGTTACATGACCAACGGCCAGGTGCAGATGCCGCTGGTGATCCGCACCGCCAACGGCGCCGGTTCGCGTTTCGGCGCGCAGCACTCGCAGTCGGTGGAGAACTGGGCGATGATGATCCCCGGTATCAAGGTCGTCGCGCCGGCATTTCCTGCCGACGTCAAAGGCCTGATCGCTGCAGCAGTGCGTGACGATGATCCGGTACTGATTTTTGAACAGAAGTCGCTGTATCCGATGAAGGGCGAAGTGCCCGACGGCGAATATGTCGACGAACTGGGCAAGGCGCGCGTGCTGCGCCGGGGCAAGGACTGCACGATCGTCGCGTTGGCGCTGATGGTGCACCGTGCGCTGGCGGCTGCGGAAATCCTCGAGAAGGAACACGGCATTTCGTGCACGGTGGTCGATGTGCGTTCGCTGGTGCCGCTGGATACCGCGACCATCCTCGCCGAAGTGGCGCTGACCGGTCGCCTCGTTACCGTCGAAGAGAACCCGCGTCTGTGCGGCTGGGGTGCTGAAATCGCCTCGATCATCGCCGACGAATGTTTCTGGGAACTCGACGGTCCGATCATCCGCATCACCACGCCGCATATTCCGCTGCCTTCGGCTGACCAGCTGGAAGACAACACCATCCCGTCGGTGGAGCGCATCGTGCGCGAAATCCGCGAAAAGATCGACTAGGCGGGGGCGCAAACGATGAACATCATCATGCCGCAGCTCGGCGAGACCGTTGCCGAGGGCGTTGTCACCAAGTGGTACAAAAAAGTCGGCGATGCGGTGAAGGCTGACGAAACGCTGTTCGATGTCGAGACCGACAAGGTCAGCACCGAGATTCCGTCGCCGGTGGCGGGGATTGTTGCCGAGATCGTGGTGGCTGAAGGCATTACCGCCAAGGTTGGTGCCACGCTGGCGATCATCCGTGAAGCCGGTGAAGCAAAGGCGGCCGCGAAACCCGCGGCTGCTGCACCCGCAGCGGTCAGTGCTGCACCTGTTGTAGCGCCGATTGTTTCCCAGGTGCCTTCGGGCCGGCCGCGGGTCAATGCTGCCGACCGGCTGTCGCCGGTAGTGCGTCGCCTCGTCGCCGAACACAGCCTGAATCCGGCCGACATCACCGGTACCGGCCGCGATGGCCGCATCACCCGTGAAGACGTCAAGGATTACATCGCGCGCCGCGGTTCGCGTCCGGCGTCTGCGCCGGCAGCGGTTGCTGCTCCCGCTCCGGTTCAGCCCGGACAGACGGTCGCCTTCAACGGTATCCGCAAACGCGTCGCCGAAAACACTGCGAAGTCCTGGCAGACCGCGCCGCATGTGCTGCAGGTAGCCGAAGCCGATTTCCTGCGTGTCGATCAGGCGCGCAAGCTGCATGGCGCGGCATGGAAGACACGCGAAGGTTTCTCGTTGACCTATCTGCCGTTCATCGTGCGTGCGGTGTCGATTGCGCTGGGCAAGTTTCCCAAGCTCAACGCCAGCCTGCAGGGCGACGGCCTCGTGCTGCATCGCCGGATCAATATCGGTATTGCCGTCGATCTGAACTTCGACGGATTGGTGGTGCCGGTGCTGAAGGATGTGCCCGCCAAATCGCTGTCGCAGATTGCCCGCGAGATCAACGATCTGGCGCAGCGCGCCCGCGCCGGCAAGCTGCGTCCGGACGAGATGACTGAGGGCACTTACACCATCACCAACAAC
>CBHTVL010000006.1:0-15567 GCA_966096475.1 uncultured Burkholderiales bacterium | reverse complement strand
GCTGAACCGCAGCGGCGATAAACAGGGCGCGCAATGGCGCGACGGCGTGGTCAGTGCGCCTGACGGTTTCAAGGATGCCTACGCGCAATTCGTCGGGGCCGGCTGGAACGGTCTCGGCGCGTCCACGGCATACGGGGGGCAGGGACTGCCGCATATTGTGGCGATGCCGCTGCAGGAGATGTGGAACAGCGCGAACATGGCCTTCTGCCTGTGTCCGATGCTGACCACCGGCGTGCAGGAGGCGCTGATGCATCACGGTTCGCCGGTGCTGCTCGATACCTATATGTCGAAGCTGGTCTCGGGGGAATGGACCGGCACGATGAACCTGACCGAGCCGCAGGCCGGTTCCGATCTGTCGGCGGTGCGCGCGCAGGCCGTGCCCGAGGGTGATCATTACCGCATCCGCGGCACCAAGATCTTTATTACCTGGGGCGAGCACGATATGGCGGCGAACATCGTGCATCTGGTGCTCGCGCGCCTGCCCGATGCGCCGGAAGGCGTGAAGGGCATTTCGCTGTTCGTGGTGCCCAAGTTCATGGTCAATGCCGACGGCAGCCCCGGCGTACGCAATGACATCCGCTGCGTGTCGATTGAACACAAGCTGGGCATCCACGGCAGTCCGACCTGCGTGCTGGCCTATGGCGACGGTCCCGGGGCGGTGGGTTATCTGGTCGGGCAGCCGCATCGCGGCCTTGAGTACATGTTCACGATGATGAACCACGCCCGGCTCGGCGTCGGCATGGAAGGCATCGCCATTGCCGAGCGTTCCTATCAGCATGCCCTTGAATACGCGCGGACGCGCGTGCAGGGCCGGGCCATCGGTCAGCGCAGCGGCGACCGCGTCACGATCATTCATCACCCCGATGTGCGGCGCATGCTGATGACCATGAAAGCGCAGACCGAGGCGATGCGGGCGCTGGGTTATTACGCGGCGGGTGAACTGGATCGCGCAAAGCGTCATCCCGATGCGCAGGCCCGTGCGGGACATCAGGCTCGGCTGGATCTGCTGACGCCGGTGGTCAAGGGCTGGTGCACCGAGGTCGCGGTGGAAATCGCTTCGACCGGGGTGCAGATTCACGGCGGCATGGGCTTTATTGAAGAAACCGGCGCGGCGCAGTATTTGCGCGATGCGCGGATTTCAACCATTTATGAAGGCACCACCGGCATTCAGGCCAACGATCTGATCGGCCGCAAGGTCGGCGCTGAAAAGGGCGCGACGGCGCTGGCGCTGATTGATGAGATGCGCGGACTCGATGCGGCTCTTGCCGCGGCGGGTGAGCCGTTTGCGGGCATGCATCGCAGTTATGTGCAATCGGTGCATGCGCTGGAGGCGGGGACGCGCTGGCTGGTGGATCACTACCGTCAGGAACCCGAAGCCGCTGCGGCGGTGGCGGTGCCTTACCTGAAACTGTTCGGCACTGTGGCCGGCGGCTGGCTGATGGCCCGCGCTGCGCTGATTGCGCGGGAGCGCCTGTCAGCACCCGGTACTGACCGGGAATTCCTCGAAGCCAAGCTGGCGACATCGCGGTTTTATCTGGAACACCTGCTGCCTCAGTCTGTGGCGTTGTCGCAGACGGTGACAGCCGGCGCAGCGAGCACGCTG
This sequence comes from uncultured Burkholderiales bacterium, assembly GCA_966096475.1. GTDB lineage: Bacteria > Pseudomonadota > Gammaproteobacteria > Burkholderiales > SG8-41. The sequence goes on along the minus strand of CBHTVL010000006.1, from coordinate 13,964 downwards.
GCGCTGGACCCGGCTGCGTTCTGAATTCATGCGGAACTCCATACGATGGTTAGGGATTCTTGCCGGCATCTCCGCGGCTTTTCCGGCGCATGCAGAACTGGCTTGCGAGCAGATTGTTGCCAGCGCACAGACCGCGCTGACCTTGCGCGATCAGGGCATGCCGCTGAGCCGTGTACTGGCGGAAACCGAAAGCGCGGAGATGCGCGGACGTTTCCGTCCCGACGAACTGGCTCTGCTGCAGCGGGCGATCCGCCTGACCTATACCGGCGAAATTTCGGTTTACGAATTGACGGACAGCTGCGCCGAGAGCCGCGGCGTCAAAAAACGCTGAATGCGTTATATTGACGCGCGCTTTTAATGCGCGCTTTACGGACGCTTTTTGGGGAGAAGACAGCAATGAGCAGCAGTTGGCGATATGCGGCAATGATTCTGGGCGCGATGTTGTCCTTGGGGGCGATGGCGCAGAAACCGCCGGCGAAGCAGCCGTTTGTGCCGCCCGAATACGAACGCAGCGGCGGGCCTTATGTGCCGACGCCCAATGTTGTTGTCGACCAGATGCTGCGCATGGCCAATGTCGGCGCCAGGGATTACGTGATGGACCTGGGCTCCGGCGACGGCGTGATCGTGCTGACGGCAGGGAGCAAGCTCAATGCCAGCGGTTACGGTGCGGATATCGACGAGGAGCTGATCCGGATCAGCAATGAACGCGCGCAGAAACTCGGTATTGCCGACCGTGTGCGCTTTGAGGCCAAGGATATTTTCAAGGTCGATGTCAGCAAGGCCACGGTCATCACGCTGTATCTGCTGCCGGAGATGATGCGCAATCTGCGGACCAAACTCTTTACCGAGCCGCGTCCCGGCACGCGCATCGTGTCGCATGACTACCATTTCGACGAGTGGATGCATGATTCGGAAGTCGCTTTCGACGTGCCGGAAAAGGAATTCATTTCCGGCGTGCCGCGCGCGGTGCTGTATCTGTGGATCGTGCCGGCGAAAGTCAGCGGCAACTGGCGCCTGCAGATTGACGGGCAGGGCGATTACGACGTTGCGCTGAAACAGAATTACCAGCGTTTCGAGGGTAATGCGGAATTCCAGACGCGCAAGATCACGCTGATGGAGCCGCAGCTCAGCGGCGCCGATATCCGCTTTGTGATGCAGCTGGCTGGAACCCGCGCCCGTTTCCTCGGCAAAGTCGACGGTGACCGCATGGAAGGCACGGCGAATCTCGGTGAGGGTAAAACCGTACGCTGGCGTGCAACGCGGGTGAAGGGTTAAGCCTTGATTCAGGCGCGGGCTTGCCCGCGCCGGACCCGCTAGTTCATCAGCAGTGCAGGCGGGGCGTTATCCAGAACGCCCTTGCGGAAGCCGGCCTGGCTGGCGGCGATGTCGAGGGCTGCAGCGTTCCAGGCGTCATGAATGATTTTGCCGCCTGCAGTCAGTTCACTGTCGACCGTGCGCGGTCGGGCCAGCATGTCCCACAAAGTCGTAGCATGGCGTTCCGGCACATCGCTCATCGTGACGCGCTGCGGCGCCTGCAGCGGCGAGGCTGAGGCCACCAGAAAACTGTTGATGCGGCGCGCGCCCGGCCAGTCCGGGCGATACAGCGCGACATGCGGCAGTTCGCTGGTCAGCGTGGCCAGCAGATGCGAGTAGGCGCGCGGGTCTTCGACATCGGCGAAGGTGTTGAACACTGCGACACCGCCCGGTTTCAGGCAGCGTTTCAGATCACTGAAAAACTCCCGCGTGATCAGATAGTCCGGCGTGCCGTCGCCGTGGAACAGATCAACCAGCACGACGTCATGGCGCGGCGTGCATTGACCGACATAGGTGCGCGCATCCGCCTCGTGCGTGGTGACGCGCCGCGCGTCGAAACCGAAATAACGCGTCGCCACTTCGACTGATGAGGGATCGATCTCGACGACTTCAACCTTGCTGCCGGTGGCGGCGAAGCGAGTCGGCACGATGCCGGCGCCGAGGCCGAGCATCAGTACCTGCTGCGGCTGCGGCTGGTGGGCGCGGGCCAGTGCTTCCAGCGCATAGGTGTAAAACGACACCGAGCGCTGATTCGAATCCACGGTGTTCTGGATCAGGCCGTCGTGAAAATACAGGCGCAGGAATTTGCCGTCGCTGTCCTTGTCGCTGCGCAGCACCTTGACCGTACCGAACAGCGAACTGTGCACGGCTTCGACCTGCCATTGCGCACCGCTGAAAGCCAGCGGTCCCTGCCGTCCGGTGTAACGGTCGCCCTGCCAGGCCAGCAGCCCGGCGCTGATGATGGCGATGACGGCGCAGCCATTGACCAGACCTTTGCGGGCCATCGGCATGCCCGAGGCGGCGACCAGCGACAGCAGGCCCAGCAGCAGCGCCACCATCAGGGTGGCGGTGTAGTTGCTGATATAGGGGATCAGGCCGAAGGCGGTCACCAGCACGCCGGCGACGGATCCCAGGGTGCTGACAAAAAACACCAGCCCCGAGCCGGCATCACCCTGACTGCCGCTTTTCTGCCGTTGCAGCAGCAGCGCGACGAGCAGCGGATTCATCGCCGAGGTGGCGATCAGCGGCAGCAGCAACAGGATCAGGCAGGCGGCGAAGGCGCCGCCGACCAGACTCCAGCGTGCCAGCGGGTGGAAGGCATAGGGGTAAACCAGGCAGGCTGCGACGATCGCGATGCCCGCCAGCGCCGGCATGATCGCGAACAGCAGCGCCAGGCGTTGCGGCGTCGGCGCTTTGGCGCCGCCGGCGAGGCGGCCGCCCCACCAGTAGCCGAAGGCCAGCGAGACCAGTGTGATCGACAGGATGCCGGTCCAGATGAACAGGCTGACGCCGAAGTACGGCGTCATGATGCGGGAAGCGAGTAATTCCAGCGCGAGAATCGCGCCGCCGGAGATGAAAATCAGGGCGAAAGGCATGGGGTCGGAGAAGGGCTGTCGGTTATAATTCGCCGCCAATCTACCACACGGCCGTCGCATCTCGGTGACGACTACAAGGCCGGTGGTGGCCTCGGGTTTCCGGGCAGACGGAGACCGACACTTCGGCGGTGGAGACAATCATGCAGCGACTGATGATGATGGTAAAAGCAGCCCTGTTGCCGCTGGCAATGGCTGCGGCAATGATCGAAGTCCAGGCTGCTGATGTCCGTCCCAGCGTGCCTTATGTGCCGACGCCGCAGTCGGTGGTTGACCGCATGCTCGACATGGGGCGCGTCACGGCACAGGATTACCTGATCGATCTCGGTTCCGGTGACGGCCGTATCGTGGTGACTGCAGCGAAAAAATTCGGCACCCGCGGCTTCGGCGTTGATCTCAATCCGGTGCGCATCAGCGAAGCCAATGACAACGCACGCCGCAACAACGTCACCGACAAGGTGACGTTTTACCAGCGTGACCTGTTCGAAACCGACCTGACGCAGGCCACGGTGATCACCATGTATCTGCTGCCGCGCGTCAACCTTGCGCTGCGGCCGAAACTGCTGGAACTGAAACCGGGTACGCGGCTGGTCTCGCATGATTTCGACATGGGCGACTGGAAGGCCGACGAATTGGTGCGTATGGATACGCTCGACAAATTCTCCGGTGCCGGCGGCGACAGCGATATCTATCTGTGGATCGTGCCGGCGCGTATTGCCGGTGCATGGCGCGTGCAGCTGCCGGTGTCCGGCAAGCCGCAGACCTATGAGGTCAGCTTCGAGCAGCAGTTCCAGCAGATTTCCGGCACGGCGCGGGTTAACGGCCGTGCAGTGAAAATCGAAGGCGCGAAACTGCGCGGTGACGAACTGACGTTTTCATTCGCTGCCGAAGTTAACGGTGGCGCCGTAAAACATGAATTCAGCGGCCGGGTATCCGGCAATGAAATGACGGGGCAGGTTGCGCTGTCCGGCAGTCGCATGGCGGCCCGGGTGGAGTGGACCGCCGAGCGTGCAGCGCGTACTGCTGCAATACCGCCAGTGGCGGGAGAGAGGAATACGGTTAATTGATGTACGGTTCATTGATGCGTGGTTCTTTGATTGGGATTTCACTGCGGGTGGCAGCCGGTTTCGCCACAGCGTTTTCGGTAACGGCGGCGACAGCGCAGGATTTCGGCGACACGCCCTATGTGCAGACGCCGCAGGTGGTGGTCGATGCGATGCTCGAAACCGCCAAGGTCACCAAAAACGACTATGTGATCGACCTCGGCTCCGGCGACGGACGCATGGTAATCACTGCGGCGAAAAAAATCGGCGCGCGCGGCTTCGGTGTGGATCTCGATAAACGTCTGGTGACGCTGGCCAACAACAATGCACGCAAGGCTGGCGTGGCTGACCGTGCAAAATTTTATGACCGCGACCTGTTTGTCACCGATCTGTCGCCGGCCACCGTTATCACGATCTATCTGCTGCCCGAAGTGAATCTGATGGCGCGGGCCAAGCTGCTGGCGCTGGAGCCCGGCACGCGCATCGTGTCGCATGACTACGGCATCGGCGACTGGATGCCCGATCTCGAATTCGAAATGGATGCACCGGGCAAACCGGTCGGCCGTTCGCAGAAAAGCAAGGTGCTGTTCTGGGTGGTGCCCGACAAGGTTGCCGGACGCTGGGTGTGGCCGGTGACGGTGGGCGGGCAAAAGCAGCAGGTTGAACTGCTGCTCAAGCAGAATTTCCAGAAGCTCGAAGCGTCAGCGACATTGAGCGGTCGCGCTGTTGCAGTGGAGCAGGCAAAACTCACCGGCCGTCAGGTCGATGTCACGATCACGCTGCCGGAACTCGGCAAGGTGGCCTTCAGCGGCAAGCGCTTTAACCAGGTGCTCGAGGGTGAAATGCGCGGGGCTGATCAGCCGGCGCCGTGGACTGCGATCCGGGTTGAAATCCTTGACCCTGACCATGTTACCGCGCCGCCGCCGGTGATCCGCGAATTCCAGTAAACACCGGCATCCGAGTGTGATGAATAAGTATTTGATTATTAAACGGTTTTTTGTTGGCATCGGCGTCTGTCTGGCGCTGCTGCCGGCAGCCGGTGCGCAGCAACAGCAGCAGTATTTCGATGTGCCGTTTGTGCCGACGCCTTATGTCGTCATTGAAGAAATGCTGCGTCTCGCGGAAGTCACGCCGCAGGATTACGTGATGGATCTCGGTTCGGGCGACGGTCGTGTGCTGATTACCGCGGCCAAACGTTACGGCGCGAGCGGCATGGGCGTGGATCTTGATGGCGATCTGGTCGCGGAAAGCCAGGCGGCGGCTGCGGAAGCCGGTGTGGCCGGTCGTGTGAGTTTCCAGCAGCAGGATCTGTTCAAGACCGATTTCAGCCGCGCGACGGTGATCACGATGTATCTGTTGCCCGGCGTGATGATGCGTCTGCAGCCGCGGCTGCTCGATCTGAAGCCCGGCACGCGTCTGGTGTCGCATGACTTCCGTCTCGGTGACTGGAAGCCCGATGTCACTACGCAGATCCGCAAAAACACTTTCCTGTGGATTGTGCCGGCCAAGGTGGCGGGGCCGTGGCGGATCAGTGCCGAACTGCCGGGTGATAAACAGGAGATTGAACTGGAACTGCGTCAGCAGTACCAGGAGGTCGACGGTCACGGTAAATTCGGCAGCCGTCATGCGCAGATCTGGGAAGTGCGTCTCATCGGCGATGAGTTGAACTTTGTGATGGTCGATGACCGAGACCGTGAAAACGAGGCGGCGCTGTATTTCGAGGGGCGCGTCAACGGCGATGTCATCGAAGGTCGCGTGCGTCGCGGCACCGGCAACGCCCAGACTGTGCACAGCTGGCGTGCCGTGCGCGCGACCGCCAAGTGATTCTGCCGCCGGGCCTGCGCGCGACGGTCTGCGGCCTGCTGGCGTTGACGTTGTGCGGACCGGCTTCGGCTTCCGATGTGCATTACGTGCCGACGTCGATGAATGTGGTGGATGCCATTCTGGAGTTGGGCGGCGTCGGCCCCGGTGATTTTCTGGTCGATCTGGGTTCCGGCGACGGCCGCATTTCGATCCGCGCGGCGAAGCGTTTCGGTACCCGCGGTTTCGGTGTGGAGATCGAACCGCATCTGGTGCAGTCGGCGCGGGACGAAGCGCGCAAGCAGGGCGTGTCGGACAAGGTGACGTTTGAAACCCGTGATCTGTTCGGCACCGATCTCGGTGCTGCGACGGTGATCACGGCGTATCTGCTGCCCTCGCTGAATCTGCGCCTGCGGCCGCAGTTGTTTGAACAGTTGAAGCCCGGTTCACGGATACTGACTCACGATTTTGATTTCGGCGACTGGCAGCCGGACCGCAAGATCACGGTGGATGTGCCCGACAAGCCGTACGGCGCACCGCGCAGCGATATCATGCTGTGGGTAGTGCCGGCGGACTTCAGTGGCGTGTGGCAATGGACGGCGCCGGGCCCCGGCGGTGATGTGCGTTATGAGGCGAGAATCGAACAGCGCTTCCAGGTGCCGTCGCTGCTGTTGATCAGCGAGGGGCTGCGTCTGGCGGTCAGTGAGGCGCGGATCAGCGGCAATACCCTGGGTTTTGCCGTCAATGGTCCCGCCGGACTGCAGCGTTTCAGCGCTGAGCTGAGCGGCAATACCCTGAAGGGGCAGGTGCTGCGCGGTGATGGTCCCCGGGTGAACTGGGTGGCAACACGTATCAAAGCAGGCAAAATGGATATCGGGACGGGTGGTATAACCCCTGTCGCGGTTGGTAATTGACCAAGGAGCGGTGATGAAACTGGTAAATCTGTTGGGCAGTAACGCGGTCGGAAAAACCGTATGGGGCGGTATCGCAGCGATGTGTCTGGCGCTGGCCTTGCCGGCAGCGGCGCAGGAAGGCCGCGGTGACGTGGTTTATGTGCCGACGCCGCAGATCGTGGTCGACACCATGCTGGATATGGCCAAGGTCGGTCCGAATGACTTCGTCATCGATCTCGGTTCCGGCGACGGTCGCATCATCATCACCGCTGCGAGCAAGCGCGGCGCCCAGGGCTTCGGCGTCGATCTCGATACCGTGTTGCTGAAGCGCGCCAATGAAAATGCGAAAAAAGCCGGAGTCACCGACAAGGTGCACTTTGTCGAGCAGAACCTGTTTCTGACCGACCTGTCGAAAGCCACCGTGCTGACCACCTATCTGCTGCCGCAGATGAATCTGCGTCTGCGCTCGAAGGTGATGTCGCTGAAACCCGGCACCCGGCTGGTGGCCCATGACTATCATTTCGGTGAATGGGATCCGGATGAGCAGCGCGAACTGATCGTGCCCGAGAAGAAGGTCGGCAAAGAAGGCGTGAGCTACGTCTTTTTCTACGTGGTGCCGGCGCGTGTGCCGGGCAAGTGGCAGTCGCTGATGACCATCGACGGTCGTGAGACGCCGATGGAATTCACGCTGCAGCAGGAGTTCCAGGAACTCGAAGGCAAGGTCGACATCCGCGACCGCAGCGCCGATCTGCGCGGCCGCATGAACGGCGAAATGATCCGCTTCGTCGCCGGCGGTCGCAACGGCATCGCCCGTCACGAGTTCAACGGTCAGGTCAGCGGCGGTGTCATCACCGGTACGCTGGCCATTGGCGAGGGTGCTGCGCGCAAACAGATGCCGTGGACCGCGAAGCAGGTATTGCGCGGCCAGCTGAAGCGCGCATCCGACGAGCCGGAAGCCGAATAACCATCTGAAGCTGTCGTTATCACGTATGGCCGCGGCGACCTCGCCGCGGCGGGGGAGCCTGCATGAGCACTGAACAGACCGCGGCCGCGCCGCGCCAGACCTTGTCCGTCGCCGATGCCTGCGCGATGATCGTCGGCCTGATTGTCGGCGCCGGCATCTTCGGCACGCCGTCGATCGTCGCCGGCGCCGTGGGTGATACCTCGACGCTGTATGCGGTGTGGATTGCCGGCGGCATTTTTTCGATCATCGGCGCGCTGTGTTACGCCGAGCTGGCAACCGCATTCCCTTCGGCCGGCGGTGAATACCATTTCCTGCAGCGTGCCTTCGGCCGCTCGCTGGCCTTTCTCTACGGCTGGGCGCGGATGACGGTGATTGTCGCCGGCTCCATTGCGGTGTTCGCTTATCTGTTCGGTGATTATCTGTCGCGGGTGATCAACCTCGGTGCGCATTCCTCGGCGATCTGGGCGGCGCTGGTGGTTGTGGTGCTGACGATGGTCAATTACCGCGGCATCCGCGAAGGCAAGGCGACGCAGAACCTGTTCACGGTGCTGGAAGTCGGCGGACTGGTGCTGATCATTGTTGCCGGACTGTTTTTTGCCGCGCCGCCGGCTGCGGCTGTTCCTGCCGTCGCCGGTGCCGACCAGCCCTGGTATATGGGCGCCGGTCTCGGCTCGGCGATGATTTTTGTGCTGTTCACCTATGGCGGCTGGAATGATGCTGCCTATATTTCGGCCGAAGTGCGTGACCGTGAACGCAATATGGCGCGCGCGCTGCTGATCGCCATCAGCGTGGTGGCATTCCTGTATGTGCTGGTCAACTTCGCTTACCTGAAGGGGCTGGGTTACGACCAGATGGCGCGTTCCAATGCGGTGGCCGCCGATCTGCTGAAAGCCGTTTGGGGGCCGACGGGCGAGAAGGTCATCGCGATCATGATTGCCATTGCCGCACTGACTTCGGTCAACGGTTCAATGATTGTCGGCGCGCGTTCGAACTATGCGCTGGGCCGCGACTGGCCGATGCTGCGCTACCTCGGGCAGTGGCATGAAGCCAGTGGTTCGCCGCGCAATGCGATGCTGGTGCAGGGCGCGATTGCGCTGGCGCTGGTCGGCTTCGGCGCCATCCAGAACACCGGCTTCAAGGGTCTGGTTGAATATTCGCTGCCGGTGTTCTGGGGATTTTTCCTGTTGACCGGTATTGCGCTGTTTGTGCTGCGTGCGAAAGAACCGGATGCGCCGCGGCCGTTCAAGGTGCCTTTTTATCCGGTGGTGCCGGCGATTTTTGTGCTGATGTGCGGTTACCTGCTGTATTCCAGCCTGACCTATCACCGCGCCCATGCGCTGGTGGGATTGGGTGTGCTTGCTGTCGGCGCGGTGGTGCTGATGGTGGCGAAGATAAAAAAACAGTAAAATCAATAACTTATGATTTATCTGCCGGGCGCGCGGCCGCGCTGCCCGGCATTGCCGTGCACGCTTGAAATCCGGCGGCACCGGCCCCAGATTCCCGTCACCGTATTTGTTCACCTATTCCGGAGAAGCAATGGTCGAGACCGCCAATAAAGAAACCCTGGGCTTCCAGGCCGAAGTCAAACAGCTGCTGCAGCTGATGATCCACTCGCTGTACAGCAACAAGGAGATTTTCCTGCGTGAGCTGGTCTCCAATGCCTCGGATGCCTGCGACAAGCTGCGCTTCGAAGCGCTGACCGACAAGGCACTGCTGGAGAACGATGCGGAACTGAAAATCCGCGTGTCATTCGACGCCGCGGCGCGGACTGTGACAATCTCGGACAACGGCATCGGCATGTCGCGACAGGAAGTCATCGACAACGTCGGCACCATCGCCCGTTCGGGCACCAAGGAGTTTTTGTCCCGTCTCACCGGGGATGCCGCCAAGGACGCCAATCTGATCGGCCAGTTCGGCGTCGGGTTTTATTCTTCGTTTGTGGTGGCGGATCGTGTGACGCTGACCACGCGTCGCGCCGGTCTGACGGCGGAGCATGGCGTGCGCTGGGAATCCGATGGCGGCGGCGATTACACGCTGGAAGTGGTGGGGAAGGCGGATCGCGGCACCACGGTGACGCTGCATCTGCGCGAAGGCGAGGATGAGTTTGCCGACAACTCGCGCCTGCGCAACATCCTGCGAAAGTATTCGGACCACATCACTCTGCCCATCGTGATGAAAGAGGAAGAGTGGGACAAGGATGCCGGCAAGTACGTCACCACCGACAAGGACGAAACCGTCAATCAGGCCAGCGCGCTGTGGGCGCGGCCGAAGTCCGAAGTCACCGAGGAGCAGTACACCGAGTTCTACAAACATGTGGCCCACGATTTCGAGGCGCCGCTCGCCTGGTCGCATAACCGGGTGGAAGGCCGCAAGGAATACACCCAGCTGCTGTATCTGCCGGCACGTGCACCCTTTGATCTGTGGGACCGTGAACACCGTCGCGGCATCAAGCTCTATGTGCGCCGCGTGTTCATCATGGATGACGCCGAAAACCTGATGCCGCATTACCTGCGCTTCGTGCGCGGCGTTATTGATTCCAGCGACCTGCCGCTGAACGTGTCTCGGGAGATCCTGCAGGAGTCGAAAGACATCGAGGCCATCCGCGCCGGTTCGGTGAAACGCGTGTTGTCGATGGTTGAAGACCTGGCGGAGAACCAGAAAGAGAAATTTGCGACCTTCTGGAAGGAATTCGGCAAGGTCTTCAAGGAAGGCATCGGTGAAGACCAGCCCAACCGTGAGCGTATCGCCAAGCTGCTGCGTTTTGCGTCGACGCACAAGGATACGGCTGACGAGGAAGTGTCGCTGGCCGATTACATCGCGCGGATGAAACCCGAGCAGGAAAAAATCTACTACGTCACCGCTGAGACCTTTGCTTCGGCCAAGGCCAGCCCGCATCTCGAAGTGTTCCGCAAAAAAGGCGTTGAAGTGCTGCTGCTGTCGGACCGTGTCGATGAATGGATGATGTCTTTTTTCACCGAGTTCGAAGGCAAAAAACTGCAGTCGGTGGCCAAGGGCACGCTGGACCTCGGCAAGCTCGAAGATGAGGCCGAGAAAAAGGCCCAGGAACAGGCGGCCGGAGAACACAAGGATCTGGTCGAGCGCATCAAGAAGTCGCTGGGCGAGCGGGTCAAGGATGTGCGCGTCACGCTGCGTCTGACCGAATCACCGGCCTGTCTGGTGGCGGATGACCATGACATGACGGCGCATCTGCAGCGCATGCTCAAGGCTGCCGGCCAGAATGTGCCGGCATCGCAGCCGATCCTCGAGATCAACGCCACGCACCCGCTGCTGCAGCGGCTGCAGGCGGAAGCGGAAGGTTCACGCTTTGATGATCTGGCGGCGGTACTGTTTGAACAGTCGCTGCTCGCCGAAGGTGCCCAGCTCGAGGATCCGGCCGGTTTCGTCAAACGCTTGAACCAGCTGATGCTGACGCTGGGGCGCTGATCAGAAGGTGGTGATCAGCGAGAGGCGGAAGCTGCGCGGCTCGGTGGGGTGCAGGTGGACGTCGCTGACGCCCGCCGCCGCCTCGCCGGGAAGCCTTGAGGCGTAGAAGTAGCTGATCTGCGAGGCTTCCTTGTTGAGCAGATTGAAGCCGTCGAGCTGCAGCCGCGTTTTGCGGTCAAAGCGGTAGCCGACACGGCCGCTGAGCAGCGTGGTCGACGGTGAGCGTACGCTGTTGTCTTCAATCAGCGGGCGCGGGCCGAAATAACGCAGGCGTCCGCTGCCGTACCAGGGTCCCAGATGATCGACGGCCACCGTCAGCGTGGCTACCCCTTCGACCGCGCCGGGGATGCGTTCACCCGCCGGATCACTGTTGGTGAAACGGGCGCGGCTCATGGCGATGTCGGCATCGACTTCAAGCCATGATACGGGGGTGTAGAGGTTGGACCACTCGAAGCCGGTGCGGCGGCTCGGCCGGCTGGGCTCGGTGGTGCCGGCATCCCCGACAAACAGCAGCTCTGAATCGAAATCGAGCCGGAACAGGCTGAAGGAGGACTGCAGGCCGCGAAGCATTTCATAACGCACGCCGGCTTCATAACCGGTGGTGCGCACCAGCAGCGGCACGCGGTCGGCTGCGCCGCCGGTGGCCGGATCGACGGTGATCGTAGTGCCGCGCGCATCGTTGCTGTGGAAGCCGCGGCCGTAGTTCAGGTAATACTCGGTACGGTCCCAGGGGCCGAAGACCAGGCCCAGTTTCGGGCTGACCAGCCGGTCGTTGCTTTTACCGGAATTGGCTGCGTTATCGCTGGCAACATCAGCATGGAAAAAGTCGCCGCGCAGTCCGGCAATGCTGCGGAAGCGCTCGGTCCAGCGGATGGTGTTCTCCGCATAGAGGCCGGCGCTGGTTTCGACGACATGGTCGTCGCGCGTCGTGCTCAGTACCTGGCGGGCACGGGTGTTGAACAGCCCGACGCCGATGTTGTCGTTGCGGAACTGCAGTCCGATGATGTTCTCGACCTCGCGCCCGCCCCAGTCCTGTCCCCAGCTGTGTTTCAGGTTGAAGCCTGACAGCACGCGGCGGTCCTGTTGTTTGAACTGATCACCGTTGACCGGATCGTTGAGGAAGTAGGTGAAGTTGGAATACAGGTTGAGCCGGCTTTCCACGACATAGGCATTGGCTTCGGTGCTGCGGCCGCCCGCGCTGCGGCGCCAGGCACCCGACAGGCTGTAGCGGCTGGCATTGCCGCCGTCGGTGTTGTCGACGCCGTCATAACGGCCCAGCCGGCCGCTGCTGATCGCGCGCTGCGGGATTTGGTCGGTGGCGTTCCAGTCACCTTTGTAGGCCATCGCGGTGACGTTCCAGCCGTTCTGTGCACTGCCGCTGTGATAACGCAGCAGCGCATTGATCTTGCCGAAATCATCGGGGCGGCTCCACGGGCCGTCGTTGTGCTGCAGTTCCAGACCGTAGAGCAGATGGCCGTCAGCAACGGCCGGCGATCCGGCGAGCAGGGCGCGGCGGTAGCCGTAGCTGCCGGCGCCGATTTCGCCCAGGCTGCTTTCGGCCCTGTCGAGAATGTTGATGTGTACCGCACCCGCGGCGGCGAAGTCGCCTTCGTCGGCGTAATAAGGGCCTTTTTTGTAATACAGGCCGGAGACCAGTTCCGGGATCAGGAAGTTGAGATCGCTGTATCCCTGGCCATGACCGTGGGTTCGCAGGTTGACCGGCATGCCGTCAACGGTGATCGCGAGATCGGTGCCATGGTCCAGGTTGAAGCCACGCAGGAAGTACTGATTGGCTTTGCCGTCGCCGCTGTGCTGGGTGACGATCAGGCCGGGAGCGAATTCGAGGATTTCACCGCTGCGGTAGGTGGGTCGCGCATTGAGCTGTTCCCTGGTCACCAGCCCTTCGTTGGCGGATCCGGCAATGCCCAGGCGGTCAGCGCCGGATTCAATCACCTGCACCGGCGCCAGCGTCGGAATATCCGCGGCTTTGGCGTGATCCATGGATAGCGCGACGGTCAGGCAAAAAACCAGCGATAAGGGGATCAGGCGCAGGGGGATGTTCATCAATTCGTTACAGGTCATCGTTCGGACGCGAGGCGTCCGCTTGCGGCGCCGTCAGGTGCCGGATGATACGACAGTTCAGCGCAGCGAAGTGCCGCAACCCCGTCGTCTGGCGCCGTCGATTTCGACCTCGACGCTGTACGGAAAAGTTTCGTCACTCATGGTATCGGCGCAGCTTTGTTGTCGCAGCGTGACTTTCAGTCGATGGCTGCCCGAAGTGCTTTCGCGGACGGTGACGCCCGGCGTGGTTTCAGGCAGCGGCGGCAGGGACTGAAAAACGATGCGCATGCTGCCGTAACCGTCTTCGAACATGACCCGGTGGGCCGGCCCGATTTCCAGCCGCCATCCCGGTTCGTTGCCGGCGCCGCGAAAAGTGACGCCGCGAACCTTGGCATCTTCAATCAGGGACAGCGAGCGGATTTCGCGGCAGTCGGTGGCCGTTCCGGTCTGGCGTTCCAGCGTGGCGCTGTTGCCCTTGGTCCAGAACTGCATCACGGCATCCTGGTAACGCACGCCGGACGCTGCGCGGACCTGCGGCAGTGTCCGCGTTTCACTTCCCGTACGCAGTGCGATGCCTGGCGGTGATGTCAGGTTGCGGGTGTTGATCGTGCTGCCGTCGCTGCATTGCCAGACATGGGCCTGCAGTGTGTTGCCCGGTCCGGCAGGTGCGGGTGCCGGTGTGCTGCAAGCCGTGGCCGTCAGCAGGGCGGCAAGCAGCAGGGTGGCATTGCGGGTTTGCGGGGAGATGAAAGATTTCATGGTTCGAGGCTACCGTAATCGTATGTGCGCTGCCAGCCGCTGTCTGTGAATTGCGGACGAAAAAAAGCCCGGCGGATGCCGGGCTTTTCCGATG
>CBHTVL010000005.1:0-15570 GCA_966096475.1 uncultured Burkholderiales bacterium | reverse complement strand
ATTGACTTTGCCATAGCCTCCCCCGATAATGAACAAAATCCTTTCAGTAACAACAAGTTAAACGATATCCGCCGGGTGCGGGACCCGTCCCGCGACCGCCGGAAACCTGGAGCCTGATATGCACAAGCACCCGATACGAACCGCTGCCGTGGCACTGAGCGCCGCCCTTCTCGTCGCGGCCTGCGGCCAGGACGCACCGCCGCCCGCACCCAAGGCCGAAGCGCCGAAGGCACCGGAAGTGCTCACCGTCAAAATCGGTTCCGCATCACCGCTGACCGGCCCGCAGGCGCATATCGGCATCGACATCCGCAACGGCGTGCAGCTGGCGATTGAGGATGCCAACGCCGCCAATGTCGAAATCGGCGGCAAAAAAGTGAAATTCGAAATGGTTGCGGAAGACGATGAAGCGAATCCGACCAAGGCAACAACGGTGGCGCAAAAACTTGTCGACGCCAAAGTCGCCGCCGTGATCGGCCACTTCAACTCCGGCGCGTCGATTCCGGCTTCGAAAATTTATTCCGACGCCGGCATCCCGCAGATCTCGCCCTCATCCACCAATCCGAAATACACCGAGCAGGGCTTCAAAACCACCTTCCGCGTCGTTGCCCATGACGGCCAGCAGGGCCCGACGCTCGCGCGCTTCGCGGCCAAAACGCTGCAGAGCAAATCCGTCGCAGTGATCGACGACAGCACCGCCTACGGCCAGGGCCTCGCCGACAATTTCGAAGCCACCGCAAAATCGCTGGGCATCAAAGTGGTGGCGCGTGAGCACACCACGGACAAGGACACCGACTTCAAGGCGATCCTCACCAAGATCAAAGGCAAAAAGCCCGACCTGATCATGTTCGGCGGCATCGACCCGCAGGCTGCGCCGATGATCAAGCAGATGAAAGATCTGGGCATCCCGGCCAAATTCATCGGCGGCGACGGCATGCAGACGCCGAACTTCATCAAACTCGCCGGCGACGCTTCTGAAGGCGCGATGGCGTCGATCCCGGGACTGCCGAAAGACCAGATGCCCGGCGGCAAAACCTTTCTCGACAAATACAAAACCAAATTCAACCAGGATGTCGAGCTGTTCGCCCCGATGGGTTACGACGCGGTGATGGTATTCATTGAAGCGATGAAACGCGCCGGCTCCAGCGATCCGGCGAAGTTCCTGCCGGAAGTCGGCAAGACCGATTACAACGGCGTCATCGGCCCCATCGCCTTTGATGACAAAGGTGATCTGAAAAACGGCCCGATCACGGTGTACGTGGTCAAAGGCGGCAAATGGGAAGCGCTGGAGACGGTGAAGCCCGAAGCCGGTACCGGCACGGCTCCCGCAGCGGCGCCGGCACCGGCTCCCGAAACCGCAAAGAAATAAGCGACCACAACGACCACGCAACGGCACCCCTCACGGGTGCCGTTGCCGTCTCTGAACATGGATATTTTTGCGCAGCAACTGATCAACGGCCTGGTGCTGGGCAGCATCTACGCCCTGGTCGCGCTCGGTTACACCATGGTCTACGGCATTCTCGGGCTGATCAATTTCGCGCATGGCGACATCACCATGATCGGTGCGCTGGTCGCGCTGACCATCCTGCAGGCGCTGGCGGCCGCCGGCCTGCCCGCGCCGGTGCTGCTGGTCATCGCCGGCGGCGGCGCGATGATCGTGTGCGCCGCGCTGGGACTGTCAATTGAACGCGTCGCCTACCGGCCGCTGCGCCGCGCACCGCGGCTCGCACCGCTGATCACCGCCATCGGCGTATCGATCCTGCTGCAGTATGCGGCGGCGCTGATCTGGGGCAAGCAGTACATCGCCCTGCCCAAACTGCTGGAACCGTCGGCGATCGACATTGCCGGCGCGCAGCTGACCACGCTGCAGCTGGCGATTTTCCTGCTCGCCTGCGCGATCATGGCCGCCCTGCTCTGGTTCATCAAAACCAGCCGCATGGGCCGCGCGATGCGCGCGACGGAACAGAACCCGGATGTCGCCGGCCTGATGGGCGTCAATACCAATAGCGTCATCGCATTCACCTTCGTGCTCGGCTCGGCGATCGGCGCCATCGCCGGCCTGATGATCATTCTCTACTACGGCATCGGTCATTACTTCATGGGCTTCATGCTCGGACTCAAGGCCTTCACCGCAGCGGTTCTCGGCGGTATCGGCAATGTCGGCGGCGCCGTGCTGGGCGGACTGCTGCTCGGCGTCATTGAAAGCCTGGCCTCGGGTTATATCGGTGACCTCAGCGGCGGCGTGCTGGGCAGCAACTACCGCGATATTTTTGCTTTTCTGGTGCTGGTACTGGTGCTGGTGCTGCGGCCTTCGGGACTGCTCGGCCAGCACAGCGGGGACCGCGCTTGAATATTGCCGCGCTGTTCAGCGACCGCCGTTACCGCTGGTTCGCCTGGAGCGCGGTGGCGCTGCTGTTGCTGGCGCTGCCCTTCATCACCGAAGCGGTGCTCGGCCGCAGCTGGGTGCGCATCATCGCCGTCTCCCTGCTGTTCGTGATGCTCGCGCTGGGTCTCAACATTGTCGTCGGTTTCGCCGGCCTGCTCGATCTGGGCTATATCGCCTTTTTCGCCGTCGGTGCCTACAGTTACGCGCTGCTGGCTTCTCCGCAGTTCGCCGTGCACTGGCCTTTCCTGCTGCTGCTGCCGCTGGGTGCCGCGATTGCCGCGGTTTTCGGCATCCTGCTCGGTGCGCCGACGCTGCGGCTGCGCGGTGATTATCTCGCCATCGTCACGCTCGGTTTCGGTGAAATCATCCGTGTCTTTCTCAACAACCTGAACCGTCCGGTCAACATCACCAACGGTCCGCAGGGCATCACGCTGATCGACCCGCTGCAGATGGGCGGATTTTCACTGGCGCAGACGCACTCCTTCGCCGGGCTGACCTTCTCGCCGGTGCACAACTATTATTTTGTGTTTCTGGTCTGCGCCGCACTGACGGTCGTGCTGTCGCTGCGTCTGCAGAATTCACGCATCGGCCGCGCCTGGGTCGCCATCCGCGATGACGAACTCGCCGCCTCGGCAATGGGCATCAATACCCGCAACGTCAAACTGACGGCGTTTGCGATGGGTGCGACTTTCGGCGGCGTTGCCGGCGGCCTTTTCGCGTCGTTCCAGGGTTTCATCAGCCCCGAGAGTTTTCAGCTGATCGATTCGATCATGGTGCTTTGCATGGTGGTGCTCGGCGGCATGGGCAATGTCGCCGGCGTCGCTCTCGGCGCCGTACTGCTGACGGCGCTGCCGGAAGCGCTGCGTTATATCGGTCCCCTGCAGCAGCGCTGGTTCGGCGGCGTGCTGGTGGACCCCGCCGATCTGCGCATGCTGCTGTTCGGCCTGGCGCTGGTGCTGATGATGCTGTTGCGTCCGGAAGGCCTGTGGCCCGCGCGGCGCCGCCAGTCCGTCAAAGGGAACACCGATGCCGGCTGACATCCTGCTGGCCGCCAGCGGCATCTGCAAACATTTCGGCGGACTGGCCGCGCTGTCCGACGTATCGATCAGCGTGCGCCGCGGCGAAATTTTCGGCCTGATCGGCCCCAACGGCGCCGGCAAAACCACGCTGTTCAATGTGCTGACCGGACTTGCCGTGCCCGACGCCGGCAAGCTGACATTTGACGGCCGGCGCATCGAAGGACTGAAGCCGCACGCAGTCGCCGGCCACGGCATTGCGCGCACCTTCCAGAACATCCGTCTGTTCGGCAGCATGACCGCGCTGGAGAACGTCATGGTCGGCCGCCATTTGCGCTCGCACACCGGTGTGCTGGGGGCGGTATTCCGCACGCGCGCAGCGGTTGCGGAAGAACAGGCCATCACCCGTCGCGCCGGTGAACTGCTTGAATACTGCGGCCTCTCGGCGCGGGCCGATGACCTCGCGCGCGACCTGCCCTACGGCGATCAGCGCCGGTTGGAGATTGCCCGCGCACTCGCCACGGATCCGCAACTGCTGGCGCTGGATGAGCCCGCGGCCGGCATGAACGCGACTGAAACAGCCGCGCTGAAGACACTGCTGGAACGCATCCGCAACGACGGCATCACGCTGCTGCTGATCGAACACGACATGAAACTGGTGATGGGCCTGTCACACAGCGTCGCGGTGCTCGACTACGGCGAAAAAATCGCCGAAGGCGAACCCGA
This sequence comes from uncultured Burkholderiales bacterium, assembly GCA_966096475.1. Taxonomy (GTDB): domain Bacteria; phylum Pseudomonadota; class Gammaproteobacteria; order Burkholderiales; family SG8-41. The sequence goes on along the minus strand of CBHTVL010000005.1, from coordinate 11,445 downwards.
AGCCGTGCAGCGCGATCCGCGCGTGATCGAAGCCTATCTCGGTGGCGGTTTTGCATGAACGGACATCGCCATGCTTGAAGTCCGCGGACTGGCGGTGGCTTACGGCGGCATCCGTGCCGTCAAGGGCATCGACCTCAAAGTCGATGCCGGCGAAGTCGTTGCGCTGATCGGCGCCAACGGCGCCGGCAAAACAACAACCCTGAAGGCGCTGGCCGGATTGCTGCGACCCAAAGCCGGCAGCGTCACCTACAAAGGCGCGGAGGTCACCGGTAAACCGGCGTATCATCTGGTCCGTCACGGATTGGCCCTGGTGCCCGAGGGACGCGGCATGTTTCCGCGGCTGACAGTCGCCGAAAACCTGGCGATGGGCGCCTATATCCGTCACGATGCAGCCGGCATTGCCGCCGATACCGAACGGGTTTGTGCGCTGTTTCCCCGTCTGGCCGAGCGTCGCGGACAACTCGCCGGCACGCTGTCCGGCGGTGAGCAGCAGATGCTGGCCATCGCGCGGGCAATGATGGGGCGGCCGCAGATGCTGCTGCTCGACGAACCGAGCATGGGGCTGGCGCCGCTGATGGTGCAGAAGATTTTTGAGACCGTTCGCATGATCGCCGCCGAGGGTGTGACCATGTTGCTGGTGGAACAGAATGCCAGACTCGCCCTGGAGACCAGCAGCCGCGCCTATGTCATGGAAAGCGGCTGCATCGTGCTGGCCGATGACGCAAAATCCCTGTTGTCCAACCCGCAAGTCCGGCATGCCTATCTTGGTGAATGATCTTGATCAATAAACTGCTGCCCCAAAAATCCTGGAATCCTGCCGCGCTGAAAACGCAGGGTACGGCCCTGCTGCAGCGTGCACGTGCAGACGGCAACGCCCGGCTGCTGCTGTTCGTGGCCGGCGCCTTTGCCCTGGTGTCGCTGCTCGGCTTCATCTACCTCAAAAGCCAGGGCGTCGATTACCGCCAGCAGAGCGAAGTACTCGGTTATCTGCGCGAACTCAAGGAAATCGACGCGCGCTGGGATCTTGAAGTCCTGCGCGCCAGGGTTGAAGGCACTTCGGGCAAAGCGCCGACGGTCGCCGACCGCGGCACACGCGTGCCCGACCTGCTGCGCCGCCTGAAAACCGCCGCCGCGGATATCGACAGCCCGGTGCTGCAGCAGGGCCTGCCGGTACTGGTCAAGGCCTTTGAACAGAAAACCGAACTGCTGAACCGTTACCGCGCAGCCGGCGCCACCGTCACCCAGGCCCTCGGACGCATGGTCGCCTTCGATACCGAGATTGCCGGTCTGGTGCGCGGCGCATGGCAAAGCGTGCCGCAGCGCGAGCGGCTGGTCGCCGTCGAAAGCACCTCGGCGCTGCTGTTTGCCCATGTTATGCGTTACGCCGCGGATCCCACCGACACCGAGCGCAAGAATGTGGAAATGTTTGCCGCCGACCTGCGCAAGGCCGGCAGCGGCATGCCGGCATCGCTGGGCGCAGGACTGGCGCGGATCGACGAAACGGTGCAGCAGATCCTCGGCGCGAAACCGGTTGAGGACGAGCTGTTCCAGAAAATCGCCACCGCCTCCACCGGGCCGCGCATCGACAGCCTGACCGACGCCTTCAGCGCCGAAACGGCCGAAACCCAGACCGACAGCGAGCGCTACCGGATTTACCTGATCGCCTATGCCGGCGCGCTGCTGATCCTCACCGGCTGGCTGCTGTCGCGGCTGGCCGTCAGCTACCGGCTGCTGGAATCGCGGGTGCAGGAGCGCACGCGTGAGCTGTCGACGGCGCTGCACCAGCTGAAGGAATCGGAGTCGCAGCTGATCCAGACTGAAAAAATGTCCTCGCTCGGCCAGATGGTCGCCGGCATCGCACACGAGATCAACACGCCGCTGGCCTATGTCAAGAACAGCCTGGGTTCGGTGGCGGGCAAGCTGCCGGAAGTCAAACAGCTGATCGTTGAAACCAACAAGCTGCTGAAGCTGATGGAATCGGGCAACCCGGACCCGGACCGGCTGCAGGCGAAATTCCTTTCGGTGCGCGAGCTGGTCCACCACTTCGCCGAACAGCAGGCCTTGGCCGAACTCGGACAGCTGGCCACCGACGGCCTTTACGGCATCAACCAGATTTCCGAAATTGTGCTGAACCTGAAAAACTTCAGCCGGCTGGACCGCAGCAAGGTGTCCAGCTTCAACCTGAATGAAGGCCTGGAGAGCTCGCTGCTGCTGGCCAAACACGAACTCAAACACCTCAAAATCAACAGGCAGTTCGGCGAAATCCCCGCCATCACCTGCTCGCCTTCGCAGCTGAACCAGGTCTTCCTCAACCTGATCAACAACGCCGCGCAGGCCATCGAATCGGGTACCGGGGAACTGACGCTGAAGACGCGGGTCGAAGATACGCAGCATGTCGCGGTCGAGATTTCCGACAACGGCAAGGGCATCCCGCCGGAAATCATGTCAAAAATCTTTGATCCCTTCTTCACCACCAAGGCCGTCGGCAAGGGCACCGGTCTCGGACTGTCGATTTCCTATAAAATCATCGAACAGCACGGCGGCAAAATCAGCGTCGATTCCGTGGTTGGCAAAGGCACGACATTCACCATCGTGCTGCCGCTGGTACCGCCGGTTACCGCAGAACTCGAATAAGAATAAATGGCCACTGACCATCCGCAGAAGATCGGCAAATACGAGATCCAGGGCGTCCTCGGACGCGGCGGGATGGGGGTCGTCTACAAGGCTTTCGACCCGGCCATACACCGCCAGGTGGCGATCAAGACCATCACCAAGTCGGCGATGGATCCTTCGGAACTGCAGTATGCGATTGCGCGTTTCCGTCACGAGGCACAGGCCGTCGGACGGCTGACCCATCCGCGGATTGCCGCGATCTACGATTACGGCGAAGACGAGGATCTCGCCTATATCGTCATGGAACTCGTCCACGGACGCTCGCTGTACGATCATTTGCAGAACAAGGCCAAGTTTGATTTGCCGGAAGTCGGTGAAATCATCCGCCAACTGCTCGATGGCCTGGGTTATGCCCACGCGCAGGGTGTCGTGCATCGCGATATCAAACCCTCCAATCTGCTGATCAATGACGACGGCCGCATCAAGATCAGCGACTTCGGTATTGCCCACATCGACACTTCATCGATGACCCAGGTCGGCGAGATCATGGGTTCGCCGGGTTATATGTCGCCCGAGCAGTTCACCGGCGATGAACCCGATTCGCGTACCGATCTCTACGCAGTCGGCGTCATTGCCTATGAACTGCTGGCCGCACGCAAGCCCTTCACCGGCAGCAATGTCGAGATCATGCGGCAGGTCATCGGTGAACGTCCGCCCAATCCTTCGGAATTCAATCCGCTGATATCCGCGCAGCTCGACTGGGCCGTACACAAGGCGCTGGCCAAAAAACGCGAGGAACGTTTCCAGTCGGCGCGGGAATTTGCGCTCGCCTTTGTGCAGGGTATTGCCGCCAGCGTGCGCGCCGCCAAGAGCGGCGCGCCGGAAAACAGCGATGACACGCCGACGCAGCGCCTGGATCCGAAACTGGTGTCGGTCGCCCGGGTCATTGCCGGTCTCAACGTACCCACGCGTGGCGCGGCACCCGCCCCGGCCGCGGCAGGCGCCGCCCCCGGTGCAACGCTTGCCCCCGCTTTCGACACCGGCGGGAAAAAAGCCAAGCTGCTGTTCGTCGACGACGAGGAACGCATCCTGACGGCGCTGCGTTCGGTGTTCCGCAATCAGTACAACGTATTCACCGCAAGCAGCGGCCCCGAAGCGATGGAGTTCATGAAACGCTTCAACCCGCATGTGGTGATCAGCGATCAGCGCATGCCGGAGATGACCGGCGTCGAATTCCTGCGTCAGGTCAAAGACATTGCGCCGCACACCGTGCGCATCCTGCTGACCGGTTATTCGGATCTGGCTTCCATCGTCGGCTCGATCAACGACGGCGAAGTGTTCCGCTTTGTCAGCAAACCCTGGGACAACACCGAAATCCAGAAAACCATCGGTGAAGCCGCCGCCATTGCCCTCGAACTGGCGGACATGGCGACCAGTCCGGTGATCCTGCCGGAAAAGCTCGACTGCGGCGTGCTGGTCATCGAATCCGGACAGAGCGTGTTCCGCGCCACCAATGAACTGATCGGCGGCGTCTGTCCGGTGTTGCACGCGCCGGATATCGACCGCGCGCTGGCGGTGCTGCAGGAACATGAAATCGCGGTCATCGTCGCCGACATCGGCCACGGCGACCAGACCTCACTGACCGCCTTCAAGCTGCTCAAGCAGGATCATCCCGAAATCCTCGCCATCGTGATGACCGAGGCTTCGGATTCGGAACTGGTGATCGACCTGATCAACCAGGCCCAGGTGTTCCGCTTCCTGACCAAGCCGTTGAACCTGAAACTGCTGCAGCAGCATGTGCAGGCGGCGCTGGCGCGTTACCAGTCTTTCCGCAAATCACCCAAGCTGCTCAAGCAGCACCGCGTTGCGGCGGCTCGCGGCGATGACAGTTCGCTGCTGGAAACGCTGCGCGGCCGGATTCACTCGATCAAATCCTGGTTCAGCCGCTGAAGCCGGGCCGATCCGGCCTTCAGATCCAGTCTTTGGCGACCAGGAAATCCGTGTAGAGCGCCGCTTCGGGCGTTCCCGCTTCAGGCTGCCAGTTGTAACGCCAGTTCACCACCGGCGGCAATGACATCAGGATCGATTCGGTGCGTCCGCCGGACTGCAGGCCGAACAGCGTGCCGCGGTCAAATACCAGATTGAATTCGACATAACGGCCGCGGCGGTAGGCCTGGAAATCACGCTCGCGTTCGCCATAGGGCAGATCGCGCCGGCGTTCGACAATCGGCGCATAAGCCGGCAGAAAATGATCGCCGACGCTGCGCGTCAGCGCAAAACAGGTTTCGAAATCCGGTTCACCCAGATCGTCAAAAAAAACGCCGCCGACGCCGCGCGGTTCATTGCGGTGTTTCAGGAAAAAGTAACGGTCGCACCATTGCTTGAACTTCGGGTGGTACTCCGCGCCGAACGGCGCCAGTGCATCGCGGCAGCTCCGGTGAAAATGCGCCGCATCGTCGGCGAATCCGTAATAGGGCGTGAGGTCCATGCCGCCGCCGAACCACCACACCGGATCGGCACCTTTTTTTTCAGCGACAAAACAGCGCACATTGAGATGGACAGTCGGTACATAGGGATTGCGCGGATGCAGCACCAGCGACACGCCCATCGCCTGAAATGAACGTCCGGCGAGTTCGGGGCGCACCGCGGAAGCCGAAGGCGGCAGGTTGTCGCCGAACACATGGGAAAAACCGACGCCGCCGCGTTCAAACAGATTGCCGCCCTCGATCAGGCGCGTGATGCCGCCGCCGCCCTGCGGCCGCTCCCAGGCATCGCGAATGAAGGTACCGCCGTCGAGTTCCGACAGTTTGTTGACGATACGGTCCTGCAGTCCCGTCAGATAGGTTTTGACTGCAGCAGTGTCCATGATGACCGGATCGTCCTCGATGAGACGCTATTTGCGTCCGCTGCCGACCGCACGGTGACCGATGTCGCGACGATGCTGCATGCCATCGAAACGGATCAGGTCGACGATCTCGTAGGCGCGTTTCTGCGCGGTACGCGTGTTGTGGCCCAGTGCAGTCACGCACATGACCCGTCCGCCGCTGGTAACCACGTTCTTGCCGGACAATGCGGTGCCGGCATGGAATACATGGTAATCGTCGCCTTCTGCAGGCAGGCCGGTAATGACATCACCTTTGCGCGGATCTTCAGGATAATTGGCCGCCGCAAGTACCACACCCAACGCGACGCGCGGATCCCATTCGGCTTCGGCGCTGTCGAGTCTGCCGTCAATCGCCGCATCGAGCAGCACGGTCAGATCGCTTTTCAGCCGCATCATGATCGGCTGGGTTTCGGGATCGCCCATGCGGCAGTTGAACTCGAGCACTTTCAGTTCACCGTTGCCGCTGATCATCAGGCCGGCATACAGGAAACCGGTGTACGGGATACCGTCGGCAGCCATCCCGTTGATCGTCGGCTGGATCACTTCGCGCATCACCCGTGCGTGCACTTCCGGCGTCACCACCGGTGCCGGCGAATAGGCGCCCATGCCGCCGGTGTTCGGACCCTGGTCGCCGTCCTTCAGCCGTTTGTGATCCTGGCTGCTCGCCAGCGCCAGCGCATTGCGGCCGTCGGCCAGCACGATAAAGCTCGCTTCTTCGCCAACGAGGCATTCTTCGATCACTACACGCGCACCGGCGCTGCCCATCTTGTTGCCGACCAGCATCATGTCGACCGCGGCATGCGCTTCCGCGGCATCCATCGCCACCACCACGCCTTTGCCGGCAGCGAGTCCGTCAGCCTTGATCACGATCGGCGCGCCTTCGCGATCGATATAGGCATGAGCCTGCGTTGCATCGGTGAAGGTCGCGTGTTTCGCCGTCGGGATGCGATGGCGCACCATGAAGTTCTTGGCGAAATCCTTGGAGCTTTCGAGTTGCGCCGCTTTTTGCGTCGGCCCGAAAATGCGATGTCCTGCGGCGCGTACGGCATCAACTACACCCGCCGCCAGCGGCGCCTCAGGGCCGACCACCGTCAACGCGATTTCTTCTTTCTCAATAAAATCAACAACTTGCTGATTATCATTGAGGGCGACATTGTGCACGCCGTTTTCGCGGGCAGAACCGGCATTGCCCGGTGCCACAAACACCTTGGACACCCGGGGTGACTGCGCCAGTTTCCACGCCAGCGCATGTTCGCGGCCACCGCCGCCGATCACGAGAATTTTCATAGAGGTCGTAAAGGCTGCAGTGTTGTGAGTTGAATCAAATGCAGGCGCAGTGCCTGTTAATGCCGGAAATGACGGAAACCGGTGAACACCATCGCAATGTCATGCTCGTCGGCCGCGGCGATCACTTCATCGTCGCGCATGCTGCCGCCGGGCTGGATGATGGCTTTGGCACCCGCTGCCGCTGCGACATCAACACCGTCGCGGAAAGGGAAGAAGGCATCGGAAGCCACGACGGATCCATTGAGTGTCAGTCCGGCATTGTCCGCCTTGATCGAAGCGATGCGCGCGGAATCGACTCGGCTCATCTGCCCGGCGCCGACACCCAGGGTCTGGCCATTGCTGCAGAACACGATGGCATTGGATTTGACGAACTTGGCGACGCGCCAGGCAAACAGCAGATCGGCCATCTGTGCGTCGCTCGGTTTGCGCCGGGTCACCACTTTCAGCTGTGATGCGGCGACGTTCATGCCGTCCGGTGTCTGCACCAGTACGCCGCCGCCAACCCGCTTGATGTCGTAAGCGTTCGCACCCGGCGCAAGCGGCACTTCGAGCACGCGGATATTCGCTTTCTGCGCGAACACCGCCAGTGCATCGGCTGAAATCTTCGGTGCAATGATCACTTCAACAAACTGTTTGGTAATCGCCTGCGCCGTCGCTGCATCCAGCGGCCGGTTCACCGCGATGATGCCGCCGAAAGCCGAGGTCGGATCGGTAGCCAGCGCCTTGTCATAGGCGGCGGCGACATCCTTGGCGATCGCAACGCCGCAGGGATTGGCATGTTTGACGATCACGCAGGCCGGCGCGTCGAAAGTCTTCACACATTCCCAGGCCGCGTCGGCATCGGCAATATTGTTGTACGAGAGTTCTTTGCCCTGGATCTGGCGATAGGCGGCGAGACTGCCCGGCGCCGGCGCGAGATCGCGGTAAAAAGCGGCGCTCTGGTGCGGGTTCTCACCGTAGCGCAGGGTCTGCACGCGATCGAACTGCATGTTCAAGCGGGACGGGAAAGACTCACGGCTGCCATTAGGTTGCAGCGACGTCAGGTAATTGCTGATTGCGCTGTCGTAGGCAGCGGTGTGCGAGAAAGCCTTGCAGGCCAGTTTGAAACGCGTGCTGGCACCCAAGGCGCCATTTGCCGCACTCATTTCCTGCAGCAGACCAACGTAATCCGCGGGGTCAGTGACTACAGCAACGTGTTGATAGTTCTTCGATGCGCTGCGCACCATCGCCGGGCCGCCGATATCGATGTTTTCGATGGCGTCTTCCAGCGTGCAGTCAGGCTTCGCAATAGTTTGGGTAAACGGGTACAGATTGACGCAGACCAGATCAATGCCGGCGATCCCCGCCTTTTGCATCGCCGCCACATGTTCCGGCAGATCGCGACGGCCAAGCAGCCCGGCATGGATGCGCGGGTGCAGCGTTTTCACGCGGCCGTCGAGCATTTCGGGGAAACCGGTGTAGTCGGCGACTTCAGTCACCTTCAGTCCGGCGTCGCGCAGCAGCTTCGCGGTGCCGCCGGTGGACAGCAGCGTCACACCGAAACCCGCCAGTCCGCGCGCGAAGTCGACAACGCCCTCTTTGTCGGAAACGCTGATCAGTGCCTGTTTGATGGTGGTCATGGAGACGGGCCTGGCATCCGGCGCGGAAACGCGCCCGGAGACCTTGCTAGAACTTGATGTTGTAGGTTTTGATTTTCTTGCGCAGGGTATTACGGTTGATGCCGAGCATCGCCGCCGCGTGCGACTGGTTGCCGCGCACTTTGTTCAGCACCGATTCGAGCAAGGGCTTTTCAACACTGCCGATCACCATGTCATAGACGCCGCTGGCTTTTTCGCCGTCGAGATCGCGAAAATAGCCGTCAATCGCCCGGCGTACGACACGGGCCATTTCTGTTTCATTCATCATGCCGCCAATTCCTCCTCCACATAGGTCAGGCGTTCGCCCTGACCCGACAGTTCAGCAAAAAACGTATTGACCGCAGCCATCTGCTCGGCGCAGTTCTGCAACTGGTTCATCGCATGGCGGAACGCCGCTGACCCGGCAAGTCCCTTGGTGTACCAGGAGATGTGTTTGCGTGCGACACGGACACCGGTGTATTCGCCGTAGAACGAATACAGATCATTCAGGTGGCCGACCAGCACGCGGTGAATCTCCGCGACTTCGGGCGGCGGCAGGTGTGCACCGGTTTCCAGGAAATGGCTGATTTCGCGGAACATCCACGGCCGGCCCTGGGCCGCACGGCCGATCATCACGGCATCGGCCCCGGTGTATTCGAGGACATGTTTGACACGTTCCGGCGTGGTGATATCGCCGTTGGCGATCACCGGAATGCCGATCGCGCTTTTTACCGCGGCGATGGTGTCGTATTCAGCTTCGCCGCTGTAACCGCAGGCACGGGTGCGGCCGTGAATCGCCAGCGCCTGGATGCCGGCGCTTTCGGCAATGCGCGCGACGATGATGGCGTTGCGGTGATCACGGTCCCAGCCTGTGCGGATTTTCAGCGTCACCGGAACATTGACGGCACCGACCACGGCTTCGAGAATCCGCGCCACCAGCGGCTCGTCCTTGAGCAGCGCCGAACCCGCCATGACATTGCAGACCTTCTTCGCCGGGCAGCCCATATTGATATCAATGATCTGTGCGCCCTGATCGACGTTGTAACGGGCGGCGTCGGCGAGCATCTGCGGATCGGCGCCGGCGATCTGCACGGAGATCGGATCAACCTCGCCTTCATGATTGGCGCGGCGCAGTGTTTTGGCCGAACCCCAGAGCAGGGAATTGCTCGCCACCATCTCCGACACCGCCATGCCCGCGCCCATCAGCTTGCACAACTGGCGGAACGGCCGATCGGTCACGCCGGCCATGGGCGCGACGATGAGATTGTTCTTCAGTTGGTAGGGGCCGATGCGCACCGGACTTGTTCTTTATTGGGTGTACGGGGAAAGGGCGCAATTGTAATCACACTGGCGCGGCGTGCAAAGAAGAAATTGCCTATTTTTTGGGCAGGCGTGTTCTTTGCACCACCGGCCTGCGGACCCCCGGACAAATCAGCATTGAATCCGCGCAGTTACTGCGTATTGCTGGAATATAACCTGCAGTGCAAGCGGCAAACCGCGGACAGCAAACAGTACTCGCGATGCGGATCAGCCGCGCGCGCCGAAGGTCATGCGACGGACCAGAAAATTTTTCAGCGGTGGCAGACAGCCCAGCAGCGTCAGACCGAGGCCGCGTGCGAGGCGTAATGGCGGCAGATCATTGGAAAACAGCTGGACCAGCGTGTGGGTGATGCCGATGCCGCCGCCGCGATCCACATTGCGTCGTGCATGATAAGCCTGCAGCCAGGCATTGCTGCCCGGTGTCGCTGTAGCACTCAGCGCGTGTTCCGCCAGTTCCCAGGCATCACGCAGCCCCAGATTAAAACCTTGCCCGGCCACCGGATGCAGTGTCTGCGCCGCATTGCCGATCAAAACCGTGTGTTCTGCTGCCGTGCGCGGCGCACGGCGCAATTTCAGCGGATAAGCCGCACGGCCGCTGACGCCGGTGAAATCACCGACACGTGAGCCGAACTCGGCACGCAATTCATCTAGAAACTGTTGTTCGTCGAGTTCGCACAGCACCTGGGCGCGCGTGGGCGACGTGGTCCACACCAGCGCCCAACCCTCACCGTCCGGCAACAGCGCCAGCGGACCATGCGGTGTAAACCGTTCAAAGGCACGGTTGTTATGCGGGCGCTCACTCACCACCCGTGCAGTCACCGCACACTGCTGATAATCCACAACTTCGGCGTCGGCAACACCACTGCCATCGGCGACCACGATCAAGGGCGCGTTCAATGTCTGCTGCTCGCCGTTCATCTCGTATTGCACCCGCGCCGATGCACGGCCCTGCCAGGACTCAACACGGGCGCCGATCCGGCACTCGGCAGACGACGTTTCAGCGGCTCGCGCGAGTTCCCGCGCCAGCAAACGGTAGTCAATGACATACCCGAGCTCGGGCAAGCCGGCTTCCGCGGCCTCCAGACTGACACGGCCGAAGCCGCCCTGCTGTGACACATGGATATGACGAATCGGCGTCGCGTCCGCGGCGAGTGCCGACCAAACACCGAGCCGTTCCAGAATCAGCCGCGTACCGTAGGACAGGGCCAGCGGTCGCGTATCGCTGCTTGCCGCGCTGCGCGCTTCCAGCAACACCACGCGCCAGCCGGTCGGTTGCAAAGCCAGCGCCAGCGCACTGCCGACGGGGCCGCCGCCGATAATGACCACATCGGCGGTTTCGGCTTCGGATGCAACAACGCCGGCCGGATCAGCCATGACGGTCGTGCATCAGGGCTTCGATATCCGCCACACTCTTTGGCGCCGCGGCACTGAGAATCTCGCAGCCGCCTTCGGTCACCAGCGCATCGTCTTCGATGCGAATGCCGATATTGGCGAAGGCTTCGGGCACGCCGGGCGCCGGCCGGATATAACAGCCGGGCTCAACGGTCAGCACCATGCCCGGTTGCAGTTCGCGCCATTCACCGGCGGTTTTGTATTCGCCGGCATCGTGCACATCCAGCCCCAGCCAGTGACCGGTGCGGTGCATGTAAAACTGTTTGTAGCTTTCCTGCTCCAGCACGGCATCCCGCGTACCGCGGAGCAGTTTCAGTTCGATAAAACCCTGCG
>CBHTVL010000004.1:0-16082 GCA_966096475.1 uncultured Burkholderiales bacterium | reverse complement strand
TCCTCGCAAACACTATTAAAACGCAAAGTGTTGCGTTGATCGGTTGAACTCACCACGCCTTTTGCCCAACTTCGAAGTGAAGGGCGCATCAGTTAACCCTTAAACAAAACCCATTTGATTCGCACGACTTTCTAGCTGTAGAGAACGTCGTAAAATCATCCACCTGGTTATCAATATAAAGGATAAGAAGGAATCTGATGCGCCGAAAATTTTCTACCAGGTTGATGCTCGGAATTTGCGTAGCTCTAGGTGTAACGTTTGCAAACGCCCAAACCTACCCCAACAAACCCGTCCGCATCATCTCCCCCTATTCCCCCGGCGGTCTCGGCGACTTGGTGCCGCGCGCCATTGCCAGCGCGCTGACGGAATCCATGGGCCAGCAGTTCCTCGTCGACAACCGGCCCGGTGCGTCGCAGGCGATCGGCATGCAGGCGGCGGCGAAGTCGCCGGCGGATGGTTACACGATGGTTTACGGCAGCGTGACCAGCCTCGCGATCAATCCGGCAGTGACGAAGGATCTGCCTTATGACCCGGTCAAGGATTTCGCACCGGTGTCGCTGTGCGTGACCACGCCGTTGTTCCTGGTGGTGCATCCCTCGGTGCCGGCAAAGAATGTGAAGGAACTGATTGCGCTGGCGAAGCGCCAGCCGGGCAAGCTGAGTTTTGCCTCGGGCGGCGCAGGTTCGTCGAACCATCTCGCCGGCGAACTGCTGAAACTGCTGGCCGGTGTGGATCTGCTGCATGTGCCGTACAAGGGCGCGGGCCCGGCGATGGTCGATGTGATGGCCGGGCATGTCGACATGATGCTCGGCGCGGCCGGTCTTGCCGAAGCGCGCGCGGGGCGTGTCAAGGTGCTGGGTGTGACCAGTGCGAAACGTTCGCCGCAGGCGCCGGAACTGCCGACGTTGTCGGAAGCCGGTGTGAAAGGTTATGAAGCGACGATCTGGTTCGGCCTGCTCGCGCCGGCCGGTACGCCGTCGCCGATTGTCAGCCGCCTGTCGCAGGAAATCGGCAAGGCGCTGCAGCAGAAGACCATGCGTGAACGCTTTAATACGGTGGATCTGACGCCGACCACGCCGGAAGGATTTGCCGAGCACATCAAACGGGAAATGCCGAAGTGGCGCAAAGTCGTTACTGAGGCGAAAATTACTTCGTTGTAACTATTTGTTTATATTGATGATTTTATGAAACCTCTCTCTATAGCAGTAGTCGGCGCCGGTATCGGCGGCCTTGCGGCGGCAACGCTGCTGCGCCGCGCGGGTCATGACGTGCATGTGTTTGAACAGGCGGCGCAGTTCGCGCGCGTCGGCGCCGGTATCCAGATGGCGCCCAATGCGATGAAGGTGCTGCGCCTGCTCGGTGTTGAAGAACAGCTGGTGAACAAGGCCTTCCAGGCGGACTACGCGCTGAGCCGCGCCTGGGATACGGGTGAGCCGAGCAGTGAACTGCCGCTGGGCGAATCGGTGGCCAAAGAATTCGGCGCGCCCTATCTGTTCCTGCATCGCGCCGATCTGCATGCCGCGCTCGCGCCGCTGGTGCCTTCGGATCACGTGCATCTGAACATGAAGCTGAAGTTTTTTGATCAGAAGGCGAGCGGTGTTGATCTGCATTTCACCAATGGCGTGATGATCAAGGCCGACGCGGTGATCGGTGCCGATGGCGTGCATTCACTGATCCGCACCCAGATGCTCGGGCCGGAGAAGCCGCGTTTTACCGGCAAGGTGGCCTACCGCACGACCTTCCCCGCATCACGCATCAAGGGTGTGACGATGGCGCCGGTGCGTACCAAGTGGTGGGGCGCCGACCGGCATATGGTGGTGTACTTCGTCACCCGCAACCGCGATGAACTGTATTTTGTGACCTCGGTGCCGGAGAAGGCGGAATGGATGACGCCGGAGTCGTGGTCGGCCAAGGGCGATCTGGAAGAACTGCGCGCCGCGTATGCGGGGTTTCATCCGGAAGTGCAGGCGATCCTGCAGGCCTGCCCCGAAGTTTATAAATGGGCGCTGTTCGAACGCGAGCCGCTGCCGCGCTGGTCGGAAGGCCGTGTCGCGCTGTTGGGCGACGCCTGTCATCCGATGACACCTTACATGGCGCAGGGTGCAGCCTCGGCACTGGAAGATGCGGCGATTCTGTCGCGCGTGCTGACCGGCGTCGAAGTCGACGGCCTCGGTGCAGCCTTCCAATTGTATGAAGCGATCCGCAAGCCGCGCGCCTCCGCGATTCAGGCGGGTTCCAGCGCCAACACCTGGTTAAAGGGCAAAACCGATCCGTCGTGGGTGTACGGCTACGATTCGACAACCGTGCCCTTGCGTGAACCGGAAGCGGCGTGAAAGAACCTGCGTTTCAGGACCTGATCCCCGACAACCACTGTTACGGTTGCGGGCCGCATAACGCACAGGGCCTGCGCATCAAGAGTTACTGGGAGGGTGACGAAGCGGTGTCGACGTTTACGCCACAACCTTTCCACATGGCCGGGCCGACCGATGTGCTGAACGGCGGCATCATCGGTACGGTGATCGACTGCCACTGCATCTGCACCGCGTTTGCCGATGCCTATCGCCGCGAAGGCCGTGCCATCGGTTCCGATCCGCAACTCTGGTACGCGACGGCTTCGATGAAAGTCGATTACCTGAAGCCGACGCCGATTGATCAGCCGCTGACGCTGCGCGCGAAGGTGGTTGAAGCCGGCCCGAAAAAAACGCGCATTAGCTGTTCACTGTATGCCGGTGATCAGGAATGCGCGCGCGGTGATGTGCTGGCGGTCCGGGTGGCGTGGCACAAATAAGCCGCACCGTAGTATCCGCAGTCAGCGCATCAGTACATCCAGACCGATCTTCGCCAGCGCCTCATCGAGATGGCCGCCGTTATAACCGCCGACGCCGATGCCGCCGAGCAGCACGCCGTCTTTTTTGATCACCAGTCCGCCCTGCATGCCCGTTAGCTGCAGGTCGCCCATCTCGCTGATGCTGCGGCCCTGTTCCTTCAGCTTCTGGCCATTGGTCCCGGTATCGGTGGCCATGACTGCCGCGGTGTAAGCCTTGCGGATGGCGTGGCGGCGGCTGAACAGCCGCAGCGGCCCGGTCTGGGTATAGGCGAGCAGGTTGCCGGTGCTGTCGACAATGGCGATGGCAACCACGTCGTCGGGGGTTTGCAGGGCCTTGTCGGTCATCGCCTGCATGGCGGCATGGACACGGGCGATGGGCAGGGCGGAGTGGTCGGACATGGATTTTCCTTAACGGGATTGTTCAGCGGTCAATCTGGATGTTGGCGGCTTTGACGACCTTGCGCCACTTCTCGATGTCCTTGCGGATGTAGTCGGTGAACTCATCGATGCTCAAGGTCAGCGGATCGGCGCCGACTGACAGCAGGCGGTCGCGCACTGCGGGCGTGTTGACGGTCTTGATGATGGCGTCGTGCAGCTTGAGCGCGATGTCGCGCGGTACTTTGGCCTGGGTCAGCAGGCCGTAGTAATTGAGCATCTCGACGTTGGCAAAACCCTGCTCCTTGGTCGAAGGGATGTCGGGGAAATGCGGCGAGCGCTGGGGTGCGGCGACGGCGATGGCTTTGACCCGGCCGGCTTTGACATAGGGCGAGATCACCGGCAGGTCAACGAACATGCCCTGGATCTGGCCGGAGACGACGTCGATGGTGGCCGGGCCGGCGCCTTTGTAAACGACATGGGTAATCTTGATATTGGCTTCGGCCATCAGCATCTCAAGGCCCAGGTGCAGCGTACCGCCGGTGCCCGCGGAACCGAAGGCGATCTGGTTGGGGCGCGATTTGGCGAGCGCGACAAACTCTTTCAGGTTTTTGGTCGGCAGCGAGGGGTGAACGACGATCAGGCTGGCGGTGGTCATCACCGGCGACAGCGGCAGCATGTCGCGCAGCGTGTCGTAGGGCGGCTTGCCGTAGGTGACCATATTGATCGAGGTCACGCTGGCGGTGGTCATCATCAGCGTGTAACCGTCGGCCGGGGCGCGGATCATGGTTTCCGCGCCGATGATGCCGTTGGCACCGCCGCGATTGTCGACGACGATGGGCTGGCCGAGCAGCTCGGTCATGCGCGGGCCGACATTGCGTGCGGTGATGTCGGCCGGGCCGCCGGCGGCGAAGGGAACGACGATGCGGATCGGTCGCGTCGGGAAATTCTGCGCAAAGGCAGTGGCGCTGGCGAGCAGGGCTGCGGCCAGCAGGAACAGGCGTGTCATGACTCCTCCCATGGAGCGGTTTGTTATTGGCGTCATTATAGGTCGGCACCGGATGCCGCCGCGACGCGCGCTTGACGCGATATCATCACGACCATGAAGACGTATCCGGGTTTTGAATGGACGCGATTGCGGCAGTGGGCCTGCGCTCTGTGGCTGTCCGGCACAACGATGTTTGTGATGGCGGCCGAGGCGCCGGTTGATCCCGACCGCCGAGTTGAAACCGTCACGCTCGACAAGGGCGAGATCTCACGCACCTTTCAAGGCACGCTGCGCGGCCGCGAGTACATCGATTTCCAGATTGCCGCCGGTGCAGGCCAGCGCCTGGGCGTGACGCTGAAACGCGGTAATGCCATGAATTATTTCAACATTATGGCGCCGGGCGCAAACGAAGCCCTGTTCATCGGCAGCACCTCGGGCCGTCAGGCCCGGCGCATGCTCGCGGCCGACGGCGTCTACACCATCCGCCTGTACCTGATGCGTGCCGCAGCGCGTCGCAACGAACACAGCGACTACGAGCTGAACATCGCGCTGGACGGCAAGGCACTGCCGCCGTTGTCGCCAAACAAAGATGCACTGGTTCGCGGCACGCCTTATCACGCGACGGCGACGATCAGTTGCCGGCGCGGTGAGGCCTTGCCTGTGCGCTGCGAGGCCAACGTGATCCGTCGCGGGCAGGGCGGAACCAGCACGGTTGAAGTGGTCTGGCCCGGCGGCTTCAAACGCAATCTGCTGTTTGTGAAATTGCAGCCGATGGCTTCCGACTCCCGCGAGGCCATGACTTATGCCCGCGAGGGTGATGTCACCGCAGTGAGTCTGGGTAATGAGGAGCGTTTCGATATTCCCGATGCGCTGGTGGCCGGCGGCTGATTGGTCCGCCCGTGTCCGCCACGATGCGGCGGACGTCAACTTCAGGGTTGCGTGGCGACTTTGCCGGTTCCGGGCCAGTCACCGCCAAGGGCTTTGACCAGAAACACTGAAGTCAGCAATCGCTGTCCAGCGAGTTGTGCGGCAAGGCGTTCGCTGTTGAGCAGCGCCTGCTGGGCAATGATGACGTCAAGCGAAGTCGCGATGCCGCCTTCATAACGGGCCGCCGCCAGATCGAGTACGCGGGTGGCGCTGGCCGTGGCGACCCGTGCCTGGGTATGTGCGCGCTCCAGTGCGGCAAGACCGATGATGCCGTCCTCGACTTCCTGCATGGCGGTCAGCACGACGCGGCGGTAGTTGGCGACCGTGGCTTCGTAACCGGCGCTGGCGAAATCAACACCGGCACGGATGCGGCCGCCGTCAAACAGGTTCTGTGTTGCGCTGACACCCACCGACCAGATCACGGCGGGTGCGTTGAACAGCGTATCGATCAGCCGCGATTCGCTGCCGTAACTGGCGCCGAGAACGATGCTCGGGAAAAACGCGGCGCTGGCGACACCGATCTGTGCATTGGCCGCAGCCATCGCCCGTTCGGCGCTGGCGACGTCGGGGCGGCGTTCCAGCACATCGGAAGGCACGCCGGCGGGAATGGCCGGCGGTGTCATAACTTTCGGATCGGCCGCCAGTTCAAACAGCGGCGCCGGCGTACCGGTAAGCGTGGCCAGCGCGTGCTGGAACTGACTGCGCTGGCGGCGCAGTACATCAACCTGCACCAGCGTGTTGTCGATCAAGGTCTGCTGCTGTGCGACGTCCAGTCCCGAGGTCGCGCCGAGATCGTGGCGGGTGGTGGCGTAAGCCAGTGATTTACGCTGCAGCTCAATCGAGCGCCGCAGCACATCGAGCTCGATATCGACCGCGCGCAGATTGAAATAGGCGGTGGCGACATCGGCGGTCAGCAGCAGGCGCACGTTTTCGAAATCGATCGCTGACTGTTCGGCCGTTGCACGAGCGCCTTCGACGCCGCGCTGTACGCGGCCGGCGAGATCCACTTCATAACCCACCGCAAGATTGACGACATAGTCGCTTTGCGTGGTGGTCAACTGCGGCGAGTTGTTGTTGGTCAGCGGGCGGGCCGCGGAAATGCGTGCGCGGGAATCGCGAACGGAGAGTCCGACCTGCGGCAACTGCTGGCTGGAAACGGCCGCGAGCGAGGCGCGGGCCTGGGCGAGGCGCGCGCCGGCGATGACCAGCGTCGGGCTTTGCGCAAGCGCCTGTTCCTGCAGCTTGTTGAGTTGCGGATCACCAAAACGTTCCCACCACGGCCCTTTGTCCGCGGCATCCTTGGGTGCGGCTTCGCGCCAGGGTGCCTCGGTTTTCCAGGCCGCCGGCATTTCGATGGCGGGCTTCTGGTAATCAGGCCCGGCGGCGCAGCCGCCCAGCAGCAGCAATGCTGCAAGACCGGCACCGTGGACGGGATGCTTCATTTCCTGTCGTCCTTCGCGTCTTTGCTGTCTTTAGAACCTTTTTCTTTGGCATCCTTCTCTTTGTCGACCACCACGCTCACCTTGTCGTCGTCGCTCAGCGAATCCGAAGGATTGAGGACCAGACGGTCGGCGACGGTAACGCCGCTCAGGGCTTCAACATTCTGACCGTAGTTGCGGCCGATCTTGACCGGACGAAGTTTGACGCGGCTGTCTTCGCCGACCACGGCCACGCGCACGCCTTCACCGCCGATGATCAGCGAATTGGTGGGAATGGTCAGCGTGGAACTGGTCGTCAGCGGCAGCGATACCTGGACATAGGCACCGGGCATCAGCACGCCATCCTTGTTGCGCAGCGTGATCTCGACCTGCATGGTGCGTGTCGCGGCATCAATGGAACCCGAGGTGCGGGCGACTTCGCCTTCGAAGGTCTGACCCGAAAGCTCTGTCTGCGTAACGACGGCTTTTTGTCCTCGTTTGACGAGATGGGCCGAGGATTGCGGCACATTGATATAGACGCGCAGCGGATCGGTCTGTGCGAGCAGGAACATCGCACGGCCGGCGCCGCCGCCGGCATCGATCAGGTCACCGACGTCGACGTTGCGGCGGGTGATCACGCCGGCAAACGGGGCGACAACACGTTTGAAGCTTTCCAGCTGGCGCAGACGTTCGACGTTGGCGTCGGCCGCTGCGAGGTTGGCGGCAGCCTGCGCGCTGGCGCTGCGCCGTTCATCAAGTTCCTGCTGCGATACGGCGTCCTTCGCACGCAGCGCTTCCCAGCGGGTCAGCGTGCTCCTGGCCAGCGCGAGGCTGGAGGCGGTCTGTTCACGCGTGGCGATGGCCTGCGACAGCTGCTGGTCGATTTCCGGGGTATCGAGTTCGGCCAGCAGATCGCCTTTTTCGACGCGGCTGCCGATGTCCTTGTGCCAGCGCCGCAGATAGCCGCTGGCGCGTGCGGCGATCGGCGATTGCACGAAGCCTTGCAATGTACCCGGCAGTGTCAGTGACTGTCCGGCTTTGCCCGACTGCGGTTTTGCAACCTTGACGAACTGTTCGGACTGCACGGCCGCATTGGCTTCGAGCGTGCGTGCGTTCGATGCGCGGCTGATCAGCGTGCGACCGGCACCGACCGCGAGCAGCAGCAGCGAAATGATGGTGATGAGTTTGACGCGGCGGATGATCTGCTGTCGACGCAGCAGTTCGGCTTCTTCGCCCTCGACGGGGTGTATCGCCAGCGGGTTGTGACTTTCAACAGACATTGCTTCAGGCCTCCTGGGGCGCGTTGCCGTTCGTGTGGGGTTCCGCAGCGCGTGATTTGCGCTGCTCCAGATAGCGGTGGATGCCCGCGTAAACGACCGGCACAAAAAACAGGGTCGAAATGGTTGCAAACAGCAGACCGCCGATGACGGCACGGCCCAGCGGCGCATTCTGTTCGGCGCCCTCGCCGAGACCCAGCGCCATCGGGATCATGCCGATGATCATCGCCAGAGCCGTCATCAGCACCGGACGGATCCGCGTCGCGCCGGCTTCCAGCGCCGCTGACAGTGCGGGCACGCCGGCGGCCTGACGGTCGCGGGCGAAGGACACCAGCAGAATACTGTTGGCGGTGGCCACACCCATGGTCATGATCGCTCCGGTCAGTGCCGGCACGCTGAGCGTGGTGCCGGTGACGAACAGGATCCAGGCAATGCCGGCCAGCGCGGCGGGCAGCGCGGCGATGATCACCGCGGCATCGATCCATGACTGGAAGTTGACGACCACCAGCAGATAAACCAGTACGATGGCCATCGCCAGTCCGACACCGAGGCCGATGAATGAGGCCTGCATGGTTTCAACCTGTCCGCGCATGGTGACATCGCTGCCGCGCGGCAGTTTCGGACGGATTTTGTCGACTTCGTCCTGCACCTGGCGTGCGACGCTGGCGAGGTCGGTGCCCTGCACGCTCACATAAACGTCAACGACCGGCATGATGTTGTAGCGCGAGACCACGGCGGCGGCACGCGCCGGGGTGGCTTCAACGAGATTGCCCAGCAGTTGTGTGGCGGATGCGTTGGGATTGTTGGTGCCGACGGGAATGTTGAGCAGTGCATCCAGAGAATCGATACGGTACTGCGGTGTCTGCACAGCCACGCTGTAGACCACGCCGTTCTGCGGATTAAGCCAGAACGCCGGTGCTGTCTGCGAACTGCCCGATAGCGCAATCAGCAGATTCTGTCCGACGTTGAACGCACTGAGCCCGACCTGCTGCAGGCGCGAGCGGTCCATCTGCAGATTGACCGTCGGATTGTCGAGGCGCTGGTGGACATGGACATCGACCGCGCCGGGAATCTTTTTCAGTGACTTGGTCAGCTCCGCGGCGAGGGCGGCGTTTTTCGCCATATCGGGTCCGCGGAATTGCACGTCAATCGCCGCAGGCAGGCCGAAGTTCAGGATCTGGGTGACGATGTCGGCCGGCTGGAAAAAGAACTCGATGCCGGGAAAACGTTTCGGCAGTTCGGCGCGCAGCAGCGTGACGAACTCCTCGGTAGGCCGGTGGCCCTTGCGCAGCGACATCAGGATTTCGCCGTCGAGTGTGCCGATGGTGCCGGCATTGCTGTACGACAGATTGATACCGCTGTTCGGTACGCCGATGTTATCGAGGATGGTTTCCAGTTGGTCGCGCGGAATCATTTCGCGGATCGCCGCTTCAACGGCATCGGCGATGCGCGCCGTGTCTTCGATGCGCGTGCCGGTCGGTGCGCGCATGTGCAGACGGATCTGGCCGGCATCAACGCTGGGGAAGAAGTCGCGGCCGAGGAATGGGTAAAGCAGGCAGGACAGCAGGCAGAAGGCCATGAACGCCAGCGAGAAGCTCTTGCGGTGGGTCAGCAGCGAGGTCAGCGTCAGCGTGTAAGCGCGCCGCAGATGTTCGAACTGCTGATCGAAAGCGTGATACAGCCGTTTCAACAGGCTGGGACGTTGTCCGTTATCCGCGTTATGCACGCCGCCCATCAGCTGCATCACCAGCGTCGGCACCAGCGTCCGCGACAGGATGTACGACGCGATCATCGCGAACACCACGGCTTCCGCCATCGGCACGAACAGGAATTTGGCGACGCCCGACAGGAAGAACATCGGCACGAACACGATACAGATACACAGGGTCGATACGAAGGCCGGTACGCCGATTTCGCCGGCGCCGTCGAGAATGGCGTCGTTGAGAGGCTTGCCCATATGGACATGCCGTTCGATGTTCTCGATGGTGACGATGGCCTGGTCGACCAGGATGCCCACCGACAGCGCAAGCCCGCCCAGCGTCATCAGATTGAGCGTTTCGCCGAGCACATAAAGCACAAGGATGGAGGCAAGGATCGACAGCGGAATGGTCAGCGCGATGATCAGCGTACTGCGCCAGTTGCCGAGGAACAGCAGCACCATCAGCGCGGTGAGGCCGGCGGCGATGAAGGCTTCGAGAACCACGCCGGTGACGGCGGCGGTGACAAATACCGACTGGTCGAACAGCGGCGTGACTTTCACGTCCGGCGGCAGCAGCTGCGAAGCACGCGGCAGCAGTTCGCGCAGGTTGGCGACGATGTCCAGCGTGGAGGCGCCGCCGTTCTTGAGCACTGACAGCAGCACGCCGCGCTCACCGTCGCGGCGCACGATATTGGTCTGCGGAGAGAAACCGTCGCGCACCTGTGCCACATCGCGCAGATAGATCGTGGTGCCGGAAGCGGTGCGTACCGGGAGCTCATTGAGTCCGCTGATGGCGTCCGGCGAACCGTTCATGCGTATGTTGAATTCGGTCTCGCCGAATTTGGCGGTGCCCGAGGGCAGGATCAGGTTCTGGGTGTTGACCGCATTGACGACATCAACCGGCGCGAGGCCGCGCGCCTGCAGGGCCTGGATGTCGAGGTCCACCGAGATCAGGCGGGCTTTGCCGCCGTAGGGGAAGGGAATCGCGACGCCGGGGATGGTGACCAGTTGCGGGCGCAGCTGATTCACGGCGGCATCAAATACGGACTGTTCGGGCAGCGTCGGACTCGACAGTGCAAGCTGGATCACCGGAATACTCGATGCGGAGTATTTGATGATCAGCGGCGGTGTGGTGCCCGGCGGCAACTGACGCACCTGGGATTGCGCAATCGCCACCACCTGCGAGATGGCGGTCTGGATATTGGCGGTGGGCTGGAAAAACACCTTGATCACCGTCACGCCCGCCAGCGATTGTGATTCGATGTGTTCGATATCGCTGACGGTGGTGGTCAGGCTGCGCTCGGTTTGCTGCGCGATGCGCTGCCCCATTTCCTGCGCGGGCAGCCCGTTGTAGTTCCAGATGACACTGATTACCGGGATGTTGATCTCGGGAAAAATGTCGGTGGCGATGTTGCGCAACGCGAAGGGCGTGGCGAGCACGATCAGCATCGCCATCACAATGAAGGTGTAAGGCCGCCGCAGCGCCAGCTGGATCATGGACATCGGTGCGTGGGGGGTGTTGGCTGCAGGCGGGGTCGAAGACATAGGGAATCGATTCTAACCAAATCTTCGTCAGAAATTGCTGTTCATTAGCTGGACTCCCCGCCTGACCGGCGACCCCTTTATCACCTGAGATCTCGTGGACTTTCTGCGTGAAAGTTCCCGCGGCGACGGCAGGGTCAAGCGGGGAGGGGTGTCAATTCCGGTATACGCAAAAAACTGAACAGCTGTCCCCGCGAATCCGGCATGCCGATGGAATTGGCCATGGGCATGGCTTTGACGCTGCGCACATAACCAAGGGCGGCCATCAATGCGCTGAACGGACTGACGTAACCGCGTCCGGGATCGGCAATCAGTACCTGCGACGCCGGATGGGCGTGCAGCGCGATGAATCCGGCAAGCAGCACCGCATGGTCGCGTTCATACAGCAGATCGCTGCCGACAATCAGGTCGTAGTGGCCGAGCAGCGGATTGGGGCCCAGCCATGGTGCGGTGCGGAAGGGCAGCGCCGGCAAGGCATTCAAGGCGACGTTGTGCTGCAGGAAGACTTCGGCCAGCGGATGGTGATCGCAGGCCGTGATGTCGGCGCCGCGCCGGGCCAGCACAAGGCTGGTGAGCGCGATGCCGCAGCCGAGTTCAAGGATGCTTTTGCCGGCAATCGGGAATTGGCTCATCTCTTCCGCCAGCGCCAGGCCCGCGGGCCACACCACGCCGAACAGCGGCCACGAAGCGGGTGAAACCCCGGCACGCTCGGCACTGCCATCGGGATCGGAGAATTGCTGGCGGTTGAGCAGCGAGCGGATGCGGAAATCGCTGCCGCCAATGCGATGGGTGACGGTCTCGACTTCGTAACCAGGCACAGGGGCGCTCTCGGTGAAGTCGGGGCCGCCGGAATTGGCAGCAGGGACGGCGGGGTGAACCGCGTCTCTGCAGTGTACGCGCATTGGCGCCTTGCTGCCGGTGGTGTCACTGCGCACCCGGAAGCATTACATTAGGGCGTTGTTCAACCGAAGCGGGGTTTCATGTCATTTCTGAAGCGTAGCGGCCGGATTGTTCTGCAACTGGCCACTTTTTTTGTGCTGATGATCGTGCTGTCGAAGGCGATTACTTTTGTCACGGCCGAGCGTTATGCCGGTGTCGGCGAACCCAACCGGCTGTTTCCGCTGGTCGCGGTGCCGCAGCCGGGGGACGAATCCACCGCGAAATACCAGGTGCTGCGCTGGGTCTCGCTGCGCAATCTCGCGCCGGCGCCGCGTTTCAAGCTGCCGGAAGCGGCGGGCCGCTTCACCCTGCCGGCGGTCAACGGCTTTGAACCCGTTGTCGAATTCAACAGTGCCGCCGAAGGGGACGGACGGCAGCGTGTCGCGGTGACGTTGAGCGACGATGATTACGTGCTGTATTCGACCTATCTCACCGACGGCACGAACATCACGCCGGTGAATTTCCGCATCTGGGGCCCGTCGTCGATGCTGCTGGCGCTGATCCCGTCGGTGGTGTTGACCTGGGCGTTCAGCCGCATGCTGGCGTGGTGGTGGCGCCGGCGCAGGCCGGCCGGACTCCAGCAGTCATAAGGGTCGCGCTCAGCGCGACGCTTTGCCGAGTTCGAAACCGCCCAGCTTAACCGCGCGCCCGTTGAGCAGCACTTCAACGACATGGGCACCGGGATGATGTTTGCGCGTGGTCAGATCGGCCAGTGACAGTTTTTTCCCGAAACCCAGCGCGGCTTTGGGCGCCAGTTCGATGGTTTTGAGTTTGAACACCTTGGATGAAGTTTTGCCGCTGGCTTTCATGTAATGAACGCGGAGATCAACCAGCACGCGTTGATTGCGCGGCAGCCGGTTGACCAGTTCAAACTCGATGGTGACGGCGCCGCCGATACGCGCGCGTTGCGGCGTAATGGATTTTCCGCGCACGATAACTTCCGCTTTTGTGCCAAAACCGGAGACAGCAAGCGCGCCGGCGTCGCCGCGTTTGATCGCCGAGCGCAGGGCATGGCGCACGATCCAGGCGCGTTCCGGTCCGGCATCCTGGAGCCAGCGCCGTGCCGTGGCGGTGAGCAGTTCCGGATGATCCTTGCCGATGTCGTTGAGATGGTTGGCTACCGAGCGGCGCACATACAGGGCCGGATCGTCTTTCAGCAGCTCCAGAAGTTCGAGTGCGGGTTGCGGATTGCGCTGCAGCGCGCGTAGCCGCGAAGCCCAGGGCAGGCGCGGGCGTGTGCCTTCCGACACCAGGCGCCGCACATGCGGGCTCGGGTCGCGCGTCCAGGCACGCAACTGTGCCAGTGTGCGATCGGGATATTTTTCAATGAAGGGACGGATGCTGAATTCGGCGGTGAAGCGCTGGGTCAGCGCGTGCTGTGCGCGCATCGCGGCTTCAAAATGATCGAGTGCGTATTCAGAAACGTAAACAGTGTGCGGCAGATAAAGGAAGGGCGCGAGGCCCGAACCTTCGGTCTCCGTTCGCGGTACATCCAGCGAAGCGAGCAGGATATCCAGTGCGGCGGGGACTTCCTGTGGCAGGTGGGTGCGCAGTGCGCGGGCGATATGGCGGCCACGCGGCATCAGTTCCAGCGCTTCGTAACCGTTCAGCGCATCACGCAGGAAGGCACGTTTCGGAAAGGTTGCATGCACGCGCACGATCATGTCGGCGATGCGCGCGGGAATTTCCGGGCCGTACTGGCTTTTCAGGGATGCGGCCATGGAGCAAGGACTTTTGCGCGGACTAGCGGTGGGACATTTCGCTGAGCTTCAAGCCGTGCCACTGCGGCAGGGCGGAGAGAAAAACCTGGTGGGCGCCGCTGATCCAGACATATTGCTGGTCTGCGCGTACCGCCTGGAAACCGCTGGCTGCAATATGCAGCCGCCAAGCGACGACCAGGTCAATAAAGCCGGTCAGCAGCAGCGCGCCGGCGACCAGGATGCCGAAGCTGGAATAAACAAACGGTGACGCGATGAAGGTGATGATGCCGAAAATGCCGACGGATTTTGGCAGGCGGTTGCGCGTCGCGGTGCATTTGCGGCACATCGGCGGCCTGACGTCGCCGTCAGGGTCGGGTGAGGCCGGGACTTCGTCTTCAGCGACGGCGGCGCTGCACCAGATGCACAGGCCGGGAAACTGGTGGCGATGGCGCTCAACTACTACATACTTTTCACTGCGATAAATGCCGGCAGTTCCAGACAAAATCAGACCCTTCGCAACCCGATGGATGGTGATGATGAAGCACGTCAGGGTAACCCGGCATGATCCACATCAAAAACAATAGCTTAGCACTGCTCAGTTAAAGGCAGACAGTCCGGTCTGGGCCCGACCCAATACCAGTGCATGGATGTCGTGAGTGCCTTCCAAGGTGTTGACGGTTTCCAGATTGAGCATGTGACGGATCACCGGGAATTCGTCGGAGATGCCGTTGCCGCCGAGCATGTCGCGCGCGGCGCGGGCGATGTCCAGCGCCTTGCCGGTGGAATTGCGTTTGAGCAGCGACACCATCTCCGGCGTCGCCAGGCCCTGATCACGCAGGCGGCTGACATGCAGGCAGGCGAGCAGGCCCAGCGCGATTTCGGACTGCATGTCGGCGAGTTTTTTCTGGATCAGCTGGTTCGCCGCCAGCGGTTTGCCGAATTGTTTGCGGTCCATGGTGTACTGGCGTGCGGTGTGCCAGCAGGCTTCGGCCGCACCGAGCGCGCCCCAGCAAATCACAAAACGCGCGTTGTTGAGACAGCCGAACGGCCCCTTGAGGCCGGACACATTGGGCAGCAGGTTGGCTTCGGGCACGAACACGTTGTCCATGACGATTTCGCCGGTGGGCGAGGCGCGCACCGAGAATTTGCCTTCGATCTTGCGCGTCGACAATCCGTCCATGCCGCGTTCGAGGATGAAGCCGCGGATCACGCCGCCGTCATCCTTGGCCCAAACGATCATGATGTCGGCGATGGGTGCATGGGTGATCCAGATCTTGTTGCCGGTGAGGCGGTAACCGCCATCGACGCTGCGCGCGCGGCTCAACATGCTGCCGGGGTCGGAGCCGTGGTTGGGTTCGGTCAGGCCGAAACAGCCGAGCAGCTCGCCGGTGACCATCTTCGGCAGATACTTTTGGCGCTGTTCTTCGCTGCCGTAGGCATAGATCGGCGTCATCGCCAGTCCGCCCTGTACGCCGACGGCCGAGCGGAAGGCGGTGTCAACGCGTTCGAGTTCACGCATGATCAGTCCGTAGGCGACATAACCGATGCCGGCGCAGCCGTAACCCTGCAGCGGCGCGCCGAGAAAACCCATCGCACCCATCTCCAGCATGACTTCGCGGTCGAAGGATTCGTTGCGGTTCCAGTCGCGGATGCGCGGGGCGAGTTTTTCCTGCGCATACTGACGTGCGGTGTCGCGGATCATGCGTTCTTCGTCGCTGAGCTGGGCTTCGATCAGCAGCGGATCGTCCCACTGGAAGTGGCCGCCGGTCAGCGTGACGGATTGGCGGTCTTCAGCCATGTTGTTCTCCCGACAGGATTATTTCAGGAAGGGCACGGACAGCAGGCGCAGCCCGACCGAAAACCAGTGCGCGTCGGGTTTGTCGCCATATTGGTTGCCGTAGGTGGTGTCGACCTGCACATGGTTGGGAACGAGCCATAAACGCACGCCGAACTGATAGGAAGCATTGGCGCGGGTCTCACCGAAGGTTTCGGCGATCAGGTAGACGCGCGGCGTGATCATGGTCTCGGAGCCCAGACCCCAGGTGGCGCGTGCCTTGTTTTCGTCGCGGACATGCCGTGCACCGGCGTTGGTATGCAGCACCACGCGGTCGCTGGCGAAGGAGAGGCTGACCGGAACGTAGAAATACGGATCGCCGAGCAGGCGGTGGTCCTGAGCCGCCGGATGCGCGGCATAACCGACGGCAAGGGCAACCCCGTAGCCGTTGGTTTCCAGGGGTTTCAGCAGGGTCTTGCCCTGAAGGATGATGTCCGAGGTTTCGCTGCCGGTGGCATCGCTGGTGCGCGAGCCGCCGAGCGTCATCTCCAGATTGCCGGTGAAGTTGCAGGCGGGAAGCGCCCAGTATTCGCGGCTACCCTGGTTGGTGCGCACC
>CBHTVL010000003.1:0-16234 GCA_966096475.1 uncultured Burkholderiales bacterium | reverse complement strand
TACCCGTCAGTACATCGACGCGCTGTCGCCGTCGAATTTCCTGATCACCAATCCGGAAGCGATGCGCGAAACCGTCAATTCCGGCGGGCAGAACCTGGTCAAGGGATTGAACAACCTGCTGGAAGATCTGTCGCGCGGCAACGGTGAGCAATTGAAGGTGCGCATGACCGACAGCGAGGCCTTCAGCCTCGGCGGCAATCTGGCCACGACCAAAGGCAAGGTGGTGTTCCAGAACGACATCATGCAGCTGATCCAGTACGAGCCGCTGACCGACAAGGCCCACGCAACACCGCTGCTGATCATTCCGCCGTGGATCAACAAGTTCTACATCCTCGACATGCGGGAAAACAATTCCTTCGTGCGCTGGGCGGTGGAGCAGGGCCACACGGTGTTCATCATTTCCTGGGTCAACCCCGATGAGACGCTGGCCCACAAGCGCTTTGACGACTATCTGACCGAAGGTTCACTGGCCGCGCTCGACGTGATCCGCGATATCACCGGTGAAGCGAAGGCCAATGTGATCGGTTATTGCCTCGGCGGCACGCTGCTGGCCAGCACGCTGGCCTGGCTGGCGGCAAAGAAGCAGGAGCGCATCAGCAGCGCGACCTTCTTCGTGACCATGATCGATTTCGAGCGGCCGGGTGAACTGGAAGTGTTCATTGACGAGCGGCAGGTCAGCGCGCTGGAAAAGAAAATGGAAAAGCGCGGTTACCTCGAAGGTTCGGAGATGGCGACCACTTTCAACATGCTGCGTGCGAACGACCTGATCTGGTCATTCGTGGTCAACAATTACCTGATGGGTCGCGATCCCTTCCCCTTCGATCTGCTGCACTGGAACGGCGATTCGACGCGTATGCCGGCGGCGATGCACAGCTTCTATCTGCGCAACATGTATCTGAAGAATCTGTTGCGCGAACCGGGTGCGCTGACCATTGCCGGCATTCCGATCGACATCACGCAGGCGAAAACGCCCGCGTATTTCATCTCGACGGTCGAAGACCACATCGCCCCGTGGCAGTCCACCTATGCCGGTGCGCGACTGCTCAAGGGTCCGGTGCGCTTTGTGCTCGGCGGGTCGGGGCATATCGCGGGCATCATCAATCCGCCGGCCGCCAACAAATACGGTTACTGGACGAACAAGAAGCTGCCGGATCAGCCCGAAGAGTGGCTGTCCTCCGCCACCCAGCATGCCGGTTCATGGTGGACGGACTGGGCGCAATGGGTCGGTGGTCATGCCGGGACACAAATCGAACCGCGCATTCCGGGCAAAGGCAAATACAAAGCCCTGGAGGACGCCCCGGGTTCTTATGTGAAACGGCGCATTGGATAATCCGGTTTTAAGCTGAAAGCGGAGTCACGATGAGTTTCCAAAACCTGTTGCTGGAGCAGCCCGAGCCGGGCCTGTATCTGCTGACACTGAACCGTCCGCAGGCCTTGAATGCCCTCAATGCGGCGACGCTGGCTGAACTTACAAGCGCCGTTGCGCAGGTGGCCGGCGATGCCGGCGCCCGTGTGCTGCTGCTTACCGGCGCCGGTGAAAAGGCGTTCGTGGCCGGTGCGGATATCACCGAAATGCAAGGACTCAGCGCCGAGCAGGCGCTGGATTTCTCAACGGCAGGCATGCGGGTGATGCATGCCCTCGAAGCCTTGCCGGTGCCGGTAATTGCGCTGGTCAACGGGTATGCCTTGGGCGGCGGCTGCGAACTGGCGATGGCCTGTGACTGGATCATTGCTTCCGATCGCGCTGTTTTCGGGCAGCCCGAAGTCAATCTGGGCATTCCGCCGGGATTCGGCGGCAGCCAGCGGCTGAGCCGGCTGGTCGGCCGTGCGCGGGCGCTGGAACTGGTGACGACGGCGCGGCAGGTCAAGGCCGACGAGGCTTTGGCGATCGGTCTGGTGACGCGGGTGGTTGCCGCCGCCGAACTGCGCGAGACGGGACTGGTTGTTGCGCGCAGCATTGCGTCCAAGGGGCCGGTGGCGGTGCGTTTGGCCAAGCAGGCCGTGCAACGCGGCCAGGACCTCGATCTGGCCAATGCCTGTGTTTACGAGAGCAGCCTGTTTGCGCTGGCGTTTGCCACGACAGACCAGAAGGAAGGCATGCGTGCGTTTGTCGAAAAACGCGCGCCCCGGTTCCGCGGCGAATAACACCGCAGTGGCGCTGCGTATTGCTGCAGTGCATCACCGCGTGGGCCATGCATCGACTCCCGATCGGGGCTGAGATTGCACCGGAGATTTTCAGGGCTGAAGTTATAATTACTCATCCCATCTCCATGCCGATTCGGGCACCATAAGCGCCCGATTGTCTTGAGAAAACTGCCCCAAAAAGGTATTGCCCATGGACATGCACGACCTCCAGCGAGATCTGGATCCCGAGGAGACACGCGAGTGGATGGAAGCCCTCCAATCGGTGCTTGAGCGCGAAGGCCCGGACCGCGCCAATTTTCTGCTTGAACAACTGGTCAACGAAGCGCGCCGTGCCGGGGCCTATATCCCGTACAACGCGAATACCGCTTACCTGAATACCATTCCCCCCGAGCGTGAAGAACGTTCGCCGGGCGATGCGGTGCTGGAAGAAAAAATCCGCGCCCTGGTGCGCTGGAACGCGATGGCCACGGTCATCCGCGCCAACAAGGAATCATCGGAACTCGGCGGGCACATCGCCAGTTTTGCTTCCGCGGCGACGCTCTACGACATTGGCTTCAATCATTTTTTTCGCGCCGCCAACGAAAAATTCCTGGGTGATCTGGTTTATATCCAGGGCCATTCGGCACCCGGCGTTTACGCCCGCGCCTATCTCGAAGGCCGCATTACCGAAGATCAGCTCAGCCATTTCCGCCAGGAAGTCGACGGCAAGGGCCTGTCCTCCTATCCCCACCCATGGTTGATGCCGGATTTCTGGCAGTTCCCGACGGTGTCGATGGGCCTCGGCCCGCTGATGGCGATATACCAGGCGCGGTTCATGCGTTACCTGAAAGACCGCGGCCAGATCGAAGGCCAGGGCCGCAAGGTCTGGGCCTTCATGGGCGACGGCGAGATGGACGAGCCGGAATCGCTGGGGGCGATTTCACTGGCCGGTCGCGAAAAACTCGACAACCTGGTGTTCGTGATCAACTGCAATCTGCAGCGGCTCGACGGACCGGTGCGCGGCAACGGCAAGATCATCCAGGAACTCGAATCCTATTTCCGCGGTTCGGGCTGGAACGTGATCAAGGTGATCTGGGGTTCGTACTGGGATCCGCTGCTGCAGAAAGACAAGTCGGGCATTCTGCTCAAGCGCATGGAAGAGTGCGTCGACGGTGAATACCAGACCTTCAAGTCGCAGGACGGCGCCTTCGTGCGCAAGCATTTCTTCGGCAAGTATCCGGAACTCGCGGACCTGGTATCGAATATGTCGGATGACGATATCTGGCGCCTGAACCGCGGCGGTCACGATCCGCACAAGGTTTACGCCGCTTACGCGGCTGCAATGAAACACACCGGTCAGCCGACGGTGATCCTGGCGAAAACCGTCAAGGGTTATGGCATGGGCGAGGCCGGCGAAGGCCAGAATATCACCCACCAGCAGAAAAAAATGGGCACGGCGTCGATCCGCGCCTTCCGCGACCGTTTCAGCGTGCCGATTCCCGACGACAAGCTGGAAGACGTGCCGTTCTACAAGCCGGCGGAAGATTCGCCGGAAATGAAATACCTGCGCGAACGTATCGCCGCCATGGGCGGTTCGCTGCCCTCGCGCAAACGCAAGGTCGAGCCGCTGGAAATCCCGGCGCTGTCGGCGTTCGAGGCGCAGCTGAAAAGCAGCGAAGACCGCGAATTCTCGACAACGATGGCTTTCGTGCGCATTCTCAACACGATCATCCGCGACAAGAAAATCGGCAAACGTGTCGTGCCCATCGTGCCCGACGAATCGCGCACCTTCGGCATGGAAGGCATGTTCCGCCAGCTCGGTATCTATTCCCACGTCGGCCAGCTCTACACGCCGCAGGATGCCGACCAGCTGATGTTCTACAAGGAAGACAAGGGCGGCCAGATCCTGCAGGAAGGCATCAACGAAGCGGGTGCCATGTCGTCATGGATTGCCGCGGCGACGTCGTATGCGAACAACGCGCAGATGATGATTCCGTTCTACATCTTTTATTCGATGTTCGGTTTCCAGCGCATCGGTGACCTGGCCTGGGCGGCGGGCGACCTGCGTGCGCGCGGCTTCCTGCTCGGCGGTACCGCCGGACGTACCACGCTGAACGGCGAAGGTCTGCAGCATGAAGACGGCCACAGCCACATTCTGGCGTCGACCATTCCGAACTGCGTGACCTACGACCCGACCTTCGCTTATGAAGTTGCGGTGATCATCCAGGACGGCCTGCGGCGGATGTATCAGGAACAGGAAGACGTGTTCTATTACATCACCGTGATGAATGAGAACTACACACACCCGGCAATGCCTGCGGGCGCGGAAAAGGGCATCCTCAAGGGCATGTATCTGCTGTCGGAAGGCAAGGCCAAGAAAAACCAGCCCAAGGTGCAGTTGCTGGGCAGCGGCACCATCCTGCGTGAAGTCATCGCCGGCGCCGAGCTGCTGGAAAAGGATTTCGGCATTGCCGCCGACATCTGGAGCGTCACCAGTTTCAACGAACTGCGCCGCGACGGCCTCGATGTGCAGCGCTGGAACCTGCTGCATCCGGAAGCCGAACCGAAGCTCAGTCATATTGAAAGCTGCCTGAACGATCGCAGCGGTCCGATCATCGCGGCAACCGACTACATGAAGATTTTCGCGGATCAGGTGCGTGCTTTCCTGCCGCGGCGCAATTTCACCGCGCTGGGCACTGACGGTTTCGGCCGTTCCGATACCCGCCGCAAGCTGCGCCAGTTCTTCGAAGTCGACCGGCGTTATGTCGCAGTGGCGGCAACGAAGGCGCTGGCCGACGAGGAAAAGCTGCCGCAGAAAACCGTTGCCGATGCCATTGTCAAATACGGCATCGACCCCGACAAACCGAATCCGGCAACCGTATAACGCAGGCGAACTCCGCACATGGCAAACGCAATCGAAGTCAAAGTTCCGGATATCGGCGATTTCAAGAACATTCCGGTGATCGAGATCCTGGTCAAGCCGGGTGATACCGTCAGCGCCGAAGATCCGCTGGTGACGCTGGAATCCGACAAGGCAACGATGGAAGTGCCGTCGCCGGCCGCGGGCGTCGTCAAGGAAATCCGCATCAAGGTCGGTGACAAAGTGTCGGAAGGCGCATTGGTGCTGATGCTGGAAGCCGGCGCTGAAGCCCCGGCTGCCAAGGCTGCGCCTGCACCCGCAGCGCCTGCTGCACCGGCGGGCGCCGCAGTACAAGCAGCCAAGCCGGCTCCCGCGCCGGCTGCAAAACCGGCCCCTGTGGCAGCTCCTGCGGCGGTCGCCGTGGATGACGCGGGATTCGGCAAGGCCCATGCGAGCCCGTCGGTACGCCGTTTTGCGCGTGAACTGGGTGTCGATCTGCCCCGCGTAAAGGGTTCCGGTCCCAAGGACCGCGTGACCAAGGAAGACGTGCAGGCGTTTGTCAAAACCGAACTGTCGAAACCGCGCGGCGCGGAAGGCGGCGGTGGACTCGGATTCAATCTGCCGCCGATGCAGCCGGTCGATTTTGCCAAGTTCGGTCCGGTGACCACGCAGCCGCTGTCACGCATCAAGAAACTGTCCGGCGGATTCCTGCACCGCAACTGGGTGAGCATTCCCCATGTCACGCAGCACGATGAAGCTGATATCACCGAACTGGAAGCGTTCCGCAAGACACAGTCGGACGAGGCCAAGAAAAGCGGCATCAAGTTCACGATGCTGGGCTTTCTGATGAAGGCCGCCGTGGTGGCGCTGAAGCAGTTCCCGGAATTCAATGCGTCGCTGTCACCCGATGGTGAAAGCCTGGTGCTGAAAAACTATTTCCACATCGGTGTTGCCGTCGATACCCCCGGCGGACTGGTTGTGCCGGTGATCCGCGACGTTGACAAGAAGGGCCTGCTGGAAATCGCCAAGGAACTGGGCGAACTCAGCGGCCGCATGCGTAACGGCAAGATTTCCCCGGCAGATCTGCAGGGCGGCTGCTTCTCGATTTCCAGCCTCGGTGGTATCGGCGGCACCTTCTTCACGCCGATCATCAATGCGCCGGAAGTGGCCATCCTCGGCGTCGGCAAAGCCGTGATGAAGCCGGTGTGGAACGGCAAGGAATTCGTGCCGCGGCTGATGCTGCCGCTGTCGCTGTCCTACGATCATCGCGTCATCGACGGCGCGCTGGGCGCACGCTTCAGCACCTATCTGACCACCGTGCTGTCCGATATCCGCCGGCTTGTGCTTTGAGCGTGCGTGCAAGAATCATGAGTGCCGTTTGAATTCCCGGACCTTCGTCACGCAGCATCGCGGCGCTTACTGAATGGCCGCGCCGATCGGCATCCTGGGCGGCACCTTCGATCCCATCCACTACGGACATCTGCGGCTCGCGCAGGAGGTGGCGGACAAACTGCGGCTGGCCGAAGTGCGTTTTCTGCCCAGCGGCACGCCGCCGCACCGTTCATCGCCGGGCGCACCCGCAGCAGACCGGCTGGCAATGGTGCAACTTGCGGTGACCGGCAATTCGCTGTTTACCGTTGACCCGCGCGAAACGCTGCGGGAGGGACCCGGTTATACGGTGGATACCCTGACCGCGATGCGTGCCGAGGTTGGTCCCGCACAATCGCTGGTGTTGTTGCTGGGTGCCGATGCTTTTCTGGAACTGGCGACCTGGAGCCGCTGGCATCAGCTGTTTCCGCTGGCCCATGTCGCCGTGGCCTATCGCCCGGGCTTCCCGGTGGATACCTGGCAGTCGCGGATGCCGCAGCCGCTGGCGGCGGAATACGACAAACGGCTGATGCGCCAGCCGCTGGGCGTGCATACGGCACCGGCCGGCGGCATTGTCGTGGTGCCGATTGCCGCGCTGGATATTTCGGCGACACTGATCCGCGACGCGATGCTGGCGGGGAGCAATCCGCGGTATTTGCTGCCGGAAGAAATAATCAAATATATTCAAGAACATGACTTATATACTGGACACTGATGGGACCTGAAAAACTTGCCAAAATCGCCGTTGCCGCCCTGGAGGACATCAAGGGCCGCGACATCGTCGTGTTCAACGTCAAGAAAATGACTGCACTGTTCGACAAGGTCATCATCGTCAGCGGCGATTCCAACCGGCAGCTGCGCGCGCTGGCCAACAACGTTTGTGAAGAAGTGAAAAAGGCCGGCGGCAGCGTACTGAGCACCGAAGGCGAACAGACCGGCGAGTGGGTGCTGGTCGATCTCGGTGCTGTGATCGTGCATGTGATGCAGCCGGCAATCCGGCAGTACTACAACCTCGAAGAAATCTGGGGTTCGTCGCAGCCCAAGCCGCGCAAAACCGTTGCCCGCAAAACGCCGGCCGCCAAAACAGCGAGCCGCGCCGCGAAGTGAAGCTGGCCATACTCGCGGTCGGTCATCGCATGCCGGCGTGGGTGAACGAGGCGTTCGGGGAATATGCGAAACGCATGCCGCGTGAAATGCCGCTGCAGTTGAAGGAACTCAAACCCGCCCAGCGCAGCAATGCGACCGGCGATACCCCGCGGTGGTTGAAAACCGAGGCTGAACACATCGAAGCCGCGCTTCCCCAAGGCGTTCTGCGGGTGGTGCTGGACGAACGCGGGCGCAGTTTTCCGACACGCACGCTGGCGGATCATCTCAAGCGCTGGCGCAACGACGGTCGTGACATCGCTTTTATCATCGGCGGCGCCGACGGCCTCGACGACTCGATCAAGTCGCGCGCGGATCTGCTGTGGTCGCTGTCGCCGCTGACGCTGCCGCACGGACTGGTCCGGGTGGTGCTGGCCGAGCAGCTGTACCGGGCGTCATCGCTGCTTTCGGGGCATCCCTATCATCGCGACTGACCGGCACCGGGGCATGACCTGATGAACGACAGACTCATCTATCTGGCTTCACGCAGTCCGCGGCGCCGCGAGCTGCTGCGGCAGATCGGCGTGTCGTTCGAGCTCATCCCGCTGCGCGAGGGGCCGGGACGCGGCGCCGATATCGACGAGACGCCACATGCCGGGGAGCGCGCCGATGATTATGTACTTCGGGTGACCGGCGACAAAGCGCGGGCAGCCGCCAGAATCATTGCCGCGCGGCGTGTGCTGCCACGGCCGGTACTGGCGGCTGATACCACCGTCGTCTGCGATGACGACATTCTCGGCAAGCCGGCGAACGCTGGCGAGGCGGTGCGGATGCTGAGCCGGCTCGCGGGGCGTGCGCATCGTGTGCTGACCGCAGTCGCGGTGGCGGCTGAAGACCGGATGGAGACGCGGGTTTCGGAATCCCGCGTCTGGTTCCGTGCACTGGATGCCGCCGAAATACGCCGTTATGTCGCCAGCGGCGAATCCAATGACAAGGCCGGCGCTTATGCGGTACAGGGCCTGGCGGCCGCCTTCATCACCCGTATCGACGGCAGCTATTCCGGTATCATGGGGCTCCCTCTCGCAGAAACCGCAGAGCTGCTGCGCAGCTACAGCATCAGCATTCCCTGAGATTCGCCATGAGCGAAGACATACTGATCAACGTTACGCCGCAGGAAACCCGGGTTGCCGTCATCGAGCACGGCGTAACCCAGGAACTGCATATCGAGCGGGCCTCGGCGCGCGGTTTCGTCGGCAATATCTATATGGGCAAGGTGGTACGCGTGCTGCCCGGCATGCAGTCCGCCTTCGTCGACATCGGCGGTGAACGCGCCGCATTTCTGCATGTGGCCGACATCTGGGGCAACCGTATCAACGGCGAGCCGGGCCTGCCGATCGAACGGTTGCTCAATGAAGGGCAGAGCCTGATGGTGCAGGTGATCAAGGACCCGATCGGCACCAAGGGCGCACGGTTATCCACCCAGATCAGTATTGCGGGCCGGCTGCTGGTCTACCTGCCGCAGGAATCGCATATCGGCATTTCCCAGCGCATTGAAGATGAAGAAGAACGCGTGCATCTGCGCGAGAAGCTGCAGCAGTTGATGCCGCCCGATGAAAAAGGCGGTTTCATCATCCGCACCATGGCCGAAGCCGCGTCAGACCGCGAACTCGCCTCCGACGTCGAATACCTGCGCAAACTCTGGCATGAGATCCAGGCGCAGGCGCGCAAGGCGGCGCCGCTGGCGCTGCTCTACCGGGATCTCAATCTCAGCCTGCGCGTGCTGCGCGATTTTGCGCATGAAGACACCGGACGGATTTACGTCGATTCCAATGAAACCCACCAGGCGATGAGCCATTTCGCCCGCCAGTTCACGCCCAATGTGGTGCCGCGGCTGGCGCATTACCAGGGCGAGCGCCCGCTGTTCGACCTGCACAATGTCGAGGACGACATCGAGCGCGCGCTGGCGCGGCGGGTTGATCTTAAATCGGGTGGTTACCTGATCATCGACCAGACCGAGGCGCTGACCACAGTGGACGTCAACACCGGCGGTTTTGTCGGCGGCCGTACTTTTGACGACACGATTTTCAAGACCAACCTTGAGGCGGCGCAGGTCATTGCGCGCCAGCTGCGCCTGCGCAATCTCGGCGGCATTGTCATCATCGATTTCATCGACATGGACACCGAGGAGCACCGCAATGCCGTGCTCAATGAATTCCGCAAGGCGCTGGCGCGTGACCGCACGCGTATGACCATCAACGGCTTCACCCAGCTCGGTCTGGTGGAGATGACGCGTAAACGCACGCGCGAGAGTCTTGCGCACATCCTCTGCGAATCCTGCCCGACCTGCGCCGGCCGCGGCGCGCTGAAGACGGCGCAGACCGTCTGTTATGAAGTACTGCGCGAACTGCTGCGCGAATCGCGGCAGTTCGATGCGCGGGAATTCCGTATCCTCGCCTCGCAGCAGGTGGTCGACATGTTTCTTGATGAGGAATCGCACAATCTGGCGATGCTCTCGGATTTCATCGGCAAGCCGATTTCACTGCAGGTGGAGTCAGCCTACAATCAGGAGCAGTTCGATATCGTCCTGATGTAGCGCACGTCCTGATTCAAGGCGAACCATGGCCCTTTCCGCACAACCGCAGGTCCGCAACAGTGCTTTGCCGCGCACCGGCGCCGAATTGCGCCAGTTTGCGGAGCAGATGTTCGCGCGCGCCGCCGGCGCACCGCTGGTTGGCGGCAACGCAGTCCGCGTATTGCGCGATGCCGGCGGGAATTATCCCGCATGGCTGTCGGCGATTGCCGGCGCCCGGCAATCCATCCTGTTTGAAAACTACATTCTTGCCGACGACGGGACCGGCCGCGAATTTGTCGCGGCCATGACCGAGCGTGCGCGCACGGGTGTTGCGGTTCGCGTGATTTATGACTGGATGGGGGCGCTGGGTGTCGGCACACTGCGCTTGCTGCAGCCGCTGATCGAGGCCGGCGGGCAGGTCCGCTGCTTCAACCGGCCGCGCTTTGACAGTCCCTTCGGCTGGCTGACGCGGGACCATCGCAAGATGGTCGCCGTGGACAGCGAGGTCGGATATGTCACCGGTCTGTGCGTCAGTGACAAGTGGCTAGGCGACGCACGACGCGGTATTGCGCCCTGGCGCGATACCGGCATCGAGATCCGCGGTCCGGTTGTTGCCGATATTGAACGCGCGTTTGCACAGACCTGGGCGGCCAATGGGGAAGGGGCGCTGGATGTACTGCCGGTCACGGCGCCGCCGGCGGGTGACGTGATGTTGCGCGTGCTGGCCTCGGAACCCAATATCGCCGGGCTCTACCGCCTGGATCAGATGATCGCCGCGCTGGCGCGCGAGACGCTGTGGCTGACCGACGCCTATTTCGTCGGTATTGCGCCTTATGTGCAGGCGCTGCGGGCCGCGGCTTACGACGGCGTTGACGTGCGGCTTCTGGTGCCCGGCACCAGTGACATTCCCTTTGTCGGCCAGGTTTCGCGTTCCGGTTACCGGCCGCTGCTCGAAGCGGGAATCCGCGTGTTCGAGTGGAACGGCGCCATGCTGCACGCCAAGACCGCAGTGGCCGACGGGCGCTGGGCTCGGGTCGGTTCCACCAACCTGAATATCGCCAGCTGGATCGGCAACTACGAACTCGATATCGCCATCGAGGACCAGACCTGTGCGGGCGAGATGCAGAAGATGTATGAAGAAGATCTCGGCAACGCCACGGAAATCGTGCTCGGCCCGAGGCATCGCGTCAGCCATTCCAGTCCCCGGGCCAGACCGCGTACAGCCGGATCCGGCGGTCGTGCTTCGCGCGCGGCGGCGGGGGCGCTGCGTATCGGTAATACCGTCGGCGCGGCGTTCAGCAACCGTCGCATGCTGGGACCGGCTGAATCCGGGACGATGCTCAGTGTTGCACTCGGATTTCTCGGATTGGCCGCCATCGCGTTGCTGCTGCCGCTGGCACTGACAGTGCCGCTGGCTTTGCTGGCTTTGTGGATCGGCCTGACGCTGCTGGTGCGGGCCTGGCGGGTGCGCAAAGGCGGTTCCGAAGAAGAGCGTTGAACGGTTGCGCTTATTCTCCGGGCAGGGCTGCGGCGCGCGCAGCGAGGGCGGCATCTGCGGGCTGAATTTCCACCACCTTGCGCCGCGCAGTTGCTCCGGAGCGGATTTTCAGCGCGGACCTTGGAAGATTCAGTATGTCTGCCAGCCAGGCAAGGAGCGCGGTATTGGCCTTGTCATCAAGCGCCGGCGCGGCAATACGTACTTTCAGTGCGTCGCCGTGCAGGCCGGCGACGCCGGTCGATCTGGCATTGGGTTGGGCGTGGATTTGCAGCGTCAGGCTTGCGCTTTCAGTGTGAAAGCGCAGCCATCCGCTGTTTATCGCAACAGGTGCAGAGCGACGGATTCCAGCCATGCAATGGGCAGCATCAGCAGCAGCTGGCAGGCCACCATCAGAAACAGCGGGGACAGATCAACGTTGCCGATCGGCGGAATGTTACGGCGAAACATGCGCAGAAAGGGCCGCGTCATGGCATCGAGCAGCGGCGCAATCGGGCTGCCGGGGTTGATCCATGACAGCACGGCCTGCAGCAGCGTCGAGATCAGCACGATGTAGACCAGCATCTGCAGCACGGCAACCGCAGCTACTGCGGCAATGCCGACGAGCGCCATGCCGATTTCGGCGCCGAAGCGGAAACCGCGGACCTGCAGCACGATCAGCCATTCCAGCAGTTGCATCAACCAGGCCAGCAGCAGCGTCGGCAGGTCGATGCCCCACAGTCCGGGCAACACGCGGCGCGCGGGGCGCACCATGAAATCTGTCAGTGCGTTGACAAAATCCGCGAGCGGATTGCGATAGGGCGCACGCACCCACTGCAGATAAAAACGCAGCAGCAGTGTCAGTGTCAGCAGGCCGAACACGACCTGCGCGATGAAAATCAGTGCATTGCCCAGCATGTTGTTTGCCGCCCCGGTCCCCAATACCCCAATACCTAGTCTTTGCCCAGTTCGTCGCCAAGCTCGGCAGCGCGTTCGGCGGCGCCGCGCACAGCCCGCACAAACGCCGCCTTGACCGCGGCTTCATCGAGCAGGCCGATGGCGCGTTCCGTGGTGCCGCCTTTGGATGTGACGCGGGCGCGCAGCGTGGCGGGGTCGGTGCTGTCGGCCAGCGCCAGTTTGACCGCGCCGGCAAATGTGGCCAGCGCGCTCCGGCGCGATGTTTCCGCTGGCAGGCCCAGCTCCAGCGCCGCCTGTTCCAGCGCTTCGATGAAATAAAACACATAGGCCGGCCCGCTGCCGGAAACCGCCGTCACTGCATCGAGATCACGTTCGCTGCCGACCCAGAAGGTGCTGCCGACGGCGGCAAGAATGCGTTCTGCATCCTGCTTCTGGGTTTCGCTGACACCGGGCATCGCGTGCAATCCGGTGATGCCGGCGGATACCAGCGCCGGCGTATTGGGCATGGCACGCACGATGCGGGCGGCGGGGCCGAGCCAGCGTGCGAGATCAATGCCACGGATGCCGGCGGCGATGCTGATGACCAGTTTGCCGGCAATGTCCGGGGCGAGACTGCGCGCGACTTCGCGCAACTGCTGCGGTTTGACCGCGAGCACGATGCAATCGGCATTACGCGCTGCTGCCGCGCCGTCGCCGGAAGTGCGGATACCGAATTGCTGTTCCAGGCGTTTCAGGGCTTCCGGCAGCACGTCAACGGCATGGATGGCCGCTGCCGGCCAGCTTTTGGCGATCAAGCCACCGATGATCGCAGCCGCCATATTGCCGCCGCCGATGAAAAGGATGTTCATGTATTGAAGCGAATCATTGAAACGGAAACGAGGAAAAATGACGCAAGTGATTGCGGATTCCCGGAAGCGGCCGCAAACCCGCTCGCGGCATTATACGGTTCAGGGGTCGCTTTTTACGGTTTTCCGCGAACCGAAGATCGCCGTGCCGATTCTGACCATGGTCGAACCCTCGGCCACTGCGGCTTCAAGATCGTCGGACATGCCCATCGACAGCGTATCCACGTTGCGGTCATCCGCCTGCAAAGCCTGCTGCAGGCTGCGCAGCAGCGCAAAACGGCGGCGCTGCAGGGCGGCATCCGGTGTCGGTTCCGGAATGGCCATCAGGCCGCGCAGACGCAGGCGTGGCAAGCTGCGGATGGCCTCGGCCAGTGCGCGTTCTTCACCGGGGGCGACGCCACTTTTGCTGGCTTCGCCGCTGACATTGACCTGGATCAGCACGTTCAGCGGCGGCAACCCGGGCGGGCGTGAATCGTTGAGGCGGCGGGCGATCTTTTCCCGTTCGACGCTGTGCACCCAGGCAAAGTGTTCGGCAATCGGGCGCGTCTTGTTGCTCTGGACCGGGCCGATGAAATGCCATTCGATGTCGAAGTGCCCCAGTCCGGCGATTTTGTCGAGGGCTTCCTGCGCGAAATTCTCGCCGAATGCACGTTGTCCGGCCTGCCACGCGGCAGTTACTGCGGAAGAGTCGAAGGTCTTGCTCACCGCAAGCAGCCGGACGTCCTCCGGCGAGCGATGTGCAGCCGCTGCAGCCTGCCGGATGCGCTCGTGTACGGCTTGCAAGTTCTCGGTGATTATGGTCATAATTTCGGCGCGCTCGGAGGCTGGTCGGCGCATGTTCCAGCGCATGGGTGCGCGCACAAGGCACCTCGCTCAGCCCGCATGGCAACACTTCCCAGGGAATTATAAATGGACATCTCCGAACTGCTGGCCTTCGTTGTCAAAAACAAGGCTTCCGACCTGCATTTGTCCTCCGGGCTGCCGCCGATGATCCGCGTGCATGGCGACATCCGCCGCATCAACCTCCCTGCGCTGGAGCACAAGGATGTCCACGCCATGGTGTACGACATCATGAACGACGGCCAGCGCAAGTTCTACGAAGAAAACCTCGAGTGCGACTTTTCGTTCTCGATCCCCAATCTGGCGCGGTTCCGCGTCAATGCCTTTGTCCAGCAGCGCGGTGCCGGTGCGGTGTTCCGGACCATTCCGTCCAAGGTGCTGAGCCTGGAAGACCTGAAGGCGCCCAAGGTATTCGTCGATATCGCTAACCAGCCGCGCGGCGTAGTGCTGGTCACCGGCCCGACCGGTTCGGGCAAATCGACCACGCTGGCTGCCATCGTCAACCATATCAACGAAAACGAGCAGGGTCACATCCTGACGGTGGAAGATCCGATCGAATTCGTTCACGAATCGAAGAAGTGTCTGATCAACCAGCGCGAAGTCGGTCCGCATACGCTGTCGTTTGCCAACGCGCTGCGCTCGGCGCTGCGCGAAGACCCGGACATCATCCTCGTCGGCGAGATGCGCGATCTGGAAACCATCCGGCTGGCGCTGACTGCGGCCGAAACGGGCCACCTGGTGTTCGGCACGCTGCACACCAGTTCCGCGGCCAAAACCATCGACCGGATCATCGACGTGTTCCCGGCGGAAGAGAAAGAGATGATGCGCGCGATGCTGTCCGAGTCGCTGGTGGCGGTGATCTCTCAGACGCTGTGCAAGAACAAGGACGGCAGCGGCCGTGCCGCCGCTCATGAAATCATGGTCGGCACGCCCGCGATCCGCAACCTGATCCGTGAAAACAAGGTCGCACAGATGTATTCCGCGATCCAGACCGGTGCCCAGCTGGGCATGCAAACGCTGGACCAGAATCTGCAGGATCTGGTCAAACGCAATATCGTGTCGGTCGAGGAAGCGCGCGGCAAAGCCATGAACAAGGACACGTTCCGCTAAACCGGCGG
Source organism: uncultured Burkholderiales bacterium (assembly GCA_966096475.1). Taxonomy (GTDB): domain Bacteria; phylum Pseudomonadota; class Gammaproteobacteria; order Burkholderiales; family SG8-41. The sequence goes on along the minus strand of CBHTVL010000003.1, from coordinate 1,032 downwards.
GCAGTGCCGAGAATACGGGAGTAAAAAGATGGAAAGAGAACAGGCAGTCAAGTTCATGCACGACCTGCTGCGGGCGATGGTCGCGAAAAAGGCCTCGGACCTTTTCATCACGGTGGGTTTCCCGCCGGCGATCAAGCTCGACGGCAAGATGACGCCGGTGGCGCAGCAGTCACTGACGGCGCAGCACACCTCTGAACTGGCGCGCGGCATCATGAACGACAAGCAGGCCGGCGAATTCGAGGCGACCAAGGAATGCAACTTCGCGGTCAGCCCCGGGGATATCGGCCGCTTCCGCGTCAATGCTTTCATGCAGCAGGGCCGTGTCGGCATGGTACTGCGGACCATCAACACCACGATCCCCAAGTTCGACGACATGAAACTGCCGCCGGTATTGAAGGATGTGGTGATGACCAAGCGCGGGCTGGTGATCCTGGTCGGCGGCACGGGTTCCGGCAAATCGACCTCGCTGGCGGCGATGATCGGCTACCGCAATGAAAACAGCTACGGCCACATCATCACCATCGAAGACCCGATCGAATACGTGCACGATCACAAGAACTGCGTGGTCACCCAGCGCGAGGTCGGCGTCGATACCGAGAACTGGCATGCCGCACTGAAAAACACCCTGCGTCAGGCGCCGGACGTGATCCTGATCGGCGAGATCCGTGATCGCGACACCATGGACCATGCGATTGCCTTCGCCGAAACGGGTCACCTGGCGATGGCGACGCTGCACGCCAATAGCGCCAATCAGGCGCTGGACCGGATCATCAACTTCTTCCCGGAAGAACGGAAACACCAGCTGCTGATGGATCTGTCGCTGAACATCCGCGCGCTGGTATCGCAGCGGCTGATCCCGAAAAAGGACGGCAAGGGTCGCGCCGCCGCGGTCGAGATCCTGCTCAACTCGCCGCTGATTTCGGACATGATCTTCAAAGGCGAGGTGCACGAGATCAAGGGCATCATGGCCAAGTCGCGCGAGCTGGGCATGCAGACCTTCGACCAGCATCTGTTCGATCTGTATGAGGCCGG
>CBHTVL010000002.1:0-16910 GCA_966096475.1 uncultured Burkholderiales bacterium | reverse complement strand
AACATCGCAAGCAGTCCGAGCGCTGCTGCAATGCCGCCGAAAATCACCGGGCCCAGCAGCTTGGTCAGCTGGTTGGTTGTGAATTTGAGTCCGAGGGCTTCGCCCGAACGGCCGTCTTTTGAATTGCCGAACATCAGCATGATGACGATGGGTTGGCCGCAACCCATGCCGAGACCGAAGCCGAAGGAAATCAGTGCCAGCAGGCCCGCGACTTTGAACAGCGGAATCAGCAGCAGGGCTGCGGCGCCGACGGCGAAGGCATAGACCAGCACGCGTTGTTCACCGACGCGGTGGATCACCTGCGGCAGGGCGAAACGCGACACAAAAGCGGCCGTCGAATTCATCGCGAGCACGATGCCGATGGTCGATGCCGCCAGTCCGATCGAATGGGCATACACCGGCATATAGACCTGGTAGAGATTGACGCCGACGTTGAGCAGGCTGCCGGTAATCAGCATGCGGCGGACCATGGGGTCGGCCAGCATGGTGCGGATGCCGCCGGCGGACTTGCCGGGTTTGCGGGTGCCGCCGGGCAGTTTGCTGCCGCGCGTGGCCAGCAGTGTGAACTGCACGGCGGAAATTGCCACCAGCGTCAGCAAGGCATTGTCGTGTCCGAGATGTTCGACGGAAAAGCCGGCGACCAGCGGTCCGAGGAACTGGCCGCCGGACATCGTCAGCGTGTAGTTGGCGAAATAGCGCGCGCGGTTCTCCGGCGTGCTGAGGAGTCCGACGAGATTTTGCGTCGAGAGGTTGATGAAAATGACCGACAGGCCGGTGAGCAGTCCGGCAACAAACAGCGTGTGCAGTCCCGGAAGGGTGTAGGTCACCAGCACGCCGAGTCCGCCGCCCATCACGCCAAAAGTCATCGGCCACCGCGAACCATGGCGGTCGACCAGCCGGCCGGCCGCCACTGCCAGCAGCATCGGGAACAGGGAAAAGCTGCCGGCGAGCAGGCCGATGGTCAGTGGCCCCGCGCCAAGCTGAAGCGCGTACAGGGAGAACACGACCTGCGTCGCGTTTACGCCCATTCCATTGAGCAGGCTGACGGCGTAAACAAAAAGTATGGACACGGGTTTTGGCGGCTGGATGTGCGTGCCGGAAGCGGAGGCTTCGGCAGGCAACAGAGTTTACGCGCAGCACCGGCGGATCGCCGGTGGTCTTCCGGATCATGGACGACATCGCGCGGTTACGCATTTGTCCTGCTGTCGCCGTGCGGTACGCTTCAAGGCACAATACGCACTGTTCCGGGTGCGGGATTTCGGTTTTTCGAGCATCCGGTTGTCAGCGTGATGCCGGTTCGTATATTGATCAAACATCTTCCAGCAAATGTCTCCAACATTCACTGATTTGTTCCGTGGTCCGGAGCTGTGACGGAAACGGTTAACGAGGGGTAAGGGATGATCGCAGTAACGCACAATAATTCTGGAGTTTCTGACTGCAGTGGCCGGAATGCGGGTTATGGTTTGTTGCCCGGACTGATTTTTCTGGGATTGATCCTGTTGTCGTCAGGCTGTGCGCAGGTGCCGCCCACGAATATCACCCGGGACCGCTTCGAGTACGGCGAGACACTGGCTGAATCGTGGAAGCGGCAGACGCTGATCAATATTGCGCGCCTGCGTTATGCGGACGTCCCGCTGTTCATGGATGTTTCGTCAATCATCAACAGTTACTCCCATGCGGGCACCTTCAGTGCCGGCGGCATTGCGCGGCCTATCGATCCTGCTGGAGGCGAATTTGCAGTGGGCTCCTCCGGAACCTGGTCGAATACCCCCACGGTCACCTACCAGCCGCTGGGCGGAGACAAGTTCACCCGCAGCCTGTTGCGTCCGATACCGCCGACTGCGATTTTCCAATTGCTGCAGGCGGGTTGGCCGGCCAACCTTATTTTTCGCCTGACGCTGCGCTCGATCAACAACCTTCCCAACCGCGGCGTGGGCAGTTCCGAGATCGACCCGCGCTTTGATCAGAGTGTCCAGCTGGTCGATCAGATTCTGCGATCGCATTCACTGGGCATGCGGGTGGAAGAGCGCAAGGATGGCGAAGGCACTGTGATGATTATCCGGAAAGCGGAAAGTCAGCAGACGGCGGAGGACATCAAGGCGCTGGCGGCAATGTGGGGTCTGGATCCCGGAGTATCCGAGTTTTCCGTGACTTTCGGCGGCACGCCTCGCAACGGTCGCGAGGTTTCGGTGCTGACCCGTTCCATGCTTGAGATCATGGTGTCGATTGCGCTGGATATCGAAGTGCCGCCGCAGCATCTTGCGGAGCGGCGCGTGCTGAGCGGCGGCCCTGTTATTTCCGGCAATGTGTCGCCACTGATCCGGATTCAGTCGGGCAAGACGGCACCTGCCGACGCCTTTGTTGCAGTGCCTTATCGTGATCACTGGTTCTGGATCGATGATTCAGATGTTGCATCCAAAGTACGCTTCACTTTTCTGATGATCCTGTTTTCGCTGGCCGAAACCGGTGCAACTGCGGGTGCTCCGGTAGTGACGGTGCCGTCGCGGTAGCGCAGCCGGGGCGCCTGATCTCAAGGCGTGACGCCGTGCTGCAATTGGGCAGGTTACGTTTATCATCTGATCCGGATGTCATCCGACGGATCGTTTTTCACCAAACAAGGAATCAAGATGGACGCAGCAGGTCAGCCGGCAAAAGACAAACATGTTGAAACCGCGATCCACCACTGGGCGCCGCGTTTCGTGTCCAGCGGCGTTCCGCTGACTGATTTTGAGGAAGTCACTGCGGGCATCACCCGCTGGAACCAGTGGTGCGCGGCCTGGGGCGCGCGCGCAGCGGTCCACGAAAGTCTGGGCCGTCAGGCGCTGGCCGACGGTTACAAACTCTCGGCCGGCGAGCATCTCAACCGCGCCGCGATCTGTTACCACTTCGGCAAGTTCATGTTCGTGCACGACATCCCGCAGATGAAGGCCGCCCACCTCAAGGTTATCGAATGCCGCCAGCTGGCACTGCCACTGCTGCCGAATCCCGGTATCCGCGTGGAGATTCCCTACGAGGGAAAAACGCTGGCCGGCATCCTGCGCAAGCCCGAAGGCAAGGCGCCGCATCCGGTGGTGATCATGTGCGTGGGTCTGGATTCGACCAAGGAAGAACTCGAAGTCTACGAAAACATTTTTCTTGCCCGCGGCATGGCGACGCTGTCCTTTGACGGTCCGGGGCAGGGCGAAGCGGAATACGACATTCCGATCCGCGGTGACTACGAAGTCGCGGTGAAGGCCGTGGTCGATTACGTGATGACCCGGAAGGAACTCGACGGCGCCCGCATCGGCCTGTGGGGCGTCTCGCTGGGCGGTTATTACTCGGCGCGCGGTGCAGCCTTCGAAAAACGCGTCAAGGCCTGCGTTTCGTTGTCAGGCCCCTACAGCTGGGTGGAGATTTTTGATGCCCGCAATGAACTGTCGCGTGAAGCCTTCCGTGTGCGTTCACATGCAAAGGACATGGCACAGGCACGCGAGAATGCGAAGACGCTGACGCTGGAAGGCGTTGCCAAAAACATCACCTGCCCGATCTATGTGGTCGGCGGCGAACTCGACCGGCTGACCGCGCCGCATAACGCGGAGCGCATTGCCGCGGAAGTGTCGGGGCCCTGCAAGCTGCTGATCGTCAAGGGCGGCAACCATGTTGCCAACAACCGGCGTTACATGTTCCAGACGCAGACGGCGGACTGGATGGCGGACAGTTTGTGCAAATGAAACACTGATGTCCTCCGAATTCGATCTCATTAAACAGCATTTCACCCACGCCACGCCGCGCACACTGCTCGGCGTCGGTGACGATGCCGCACTGATCAAACCCTCGCGCGGCCAGGTACTGGCCGTGGCCGCCGACATGCTGGTCGGCGGACGTCATTTTTTCATGGATGCCGATCCCGCCTCGGTGGGGCACAAGGCGCTGGCGGTGAATCTGTCGGATATGGCGGCGATGGGAGCGGTGCCGCGCTGGGCGACGCTGGGTATTGCGCTGCCCAAGGCGGATGCGCGCTGGGTGGCGGCGATGTCGCAGGGGTTCATGAAGCTCGCACGCCAGCATGGCGTCGATCTGATCGGCGGCGATACGACCAAAGGGCCGCTGAATCTTTGTGTGCAGATCATCGGCGAAGTGCCGGCGCGTCAGGCGCTGCGTCGCGACGGTGCGAAACCCGGCGATGACATCTGGGTATCGGGCACGCTGGGTGATGCCGCGTTGGCGGTGGCGGCAAAAAACAAACGCATCAAACTCCAGCCGGCCGAATTGAAGCGGGCCATGCAACGCCTCGACCGGCCGGTGCCGCGGGTGGCCTTGGGTACGGCCTTGCGTGGTGTGGCGCGCAGCGCGATTGATGTTTCGGACGGGCTTATCGCCGACCTCGGTCATATTTGCGAACGCTCCGGTGTGGCGGCTGTCGTGGCGATGGAGCGGTTGCCGGCGTCGCCATTGCTGCGGCGTTACCGTGAACGCCCCGTTGCGCAGGCGGCACTGCTCGGCGGTGGCGATGATTACGAACTGTGTTTTACCGCTGCGCCGGCGAAACGTGCTGCGGTGGAACGTGCCGCGTCACGCGTACGCACCCCGGTGACCCGTATCGGACGTGTGATCCGCGCGCCGGAGGGGGTCTGCAGTGTGGTCGTCGTCGATGGCGATGGTCTGCCGCTCGACGTACGGCAAAAGGGTTTTGATCACTTCGGCTAGGGTGGCGCGCGTGGTCCGGGCGACTGCACTTTTTTCTTCGCATCCAGCCCGGCTTCGGTAAACTGGAGTCCTTCCCGTCCGTCAGCGGCCCGTCGCTGCCTGATGCATCACCGGAGGCTGACCGCAATGCCGCTGAATTTGCCCAATACCATTCATGACGCCGATGTCTATATTCTGACGTTCAGGGGCAACAATGAACTGCAGGCGTCGGAAACCAGCCTGGGCGCGCTGGCGCTCAAACTGCTGGTGCTGATCGACGGCAAGGCGACCGTTGCCGGGATCCGTTCCCGGGCGAATCTCGCCGAGGGTGATGAACAGTTTCTGATCGCGATGAACGAACTGGTGCGCGACGGCTACGCCGATCTCGCCACCAACCAGTTGACGCTGTCCCCGGATTTCATCGAGTTTTTCAGCGAGTCCCCAAAAAAACTTTCAGAATCGGCGCTGACCCAGGCGGAGTCGGAAGCGGCTTCCGGTGTGTCCACGCTGCAGCGCCACGGTTATTACGTGCGTATCGCGATGAAGGCGGCGATGCAGGTGGAGTCTTCCGGCGGTGAGTCGGTGCTGATTGTCGAGGATGACGAGGCACTGGCGAAATTCCTCAGGAAATACCTGGAACTCGAAGGTTTTACCGCCACGATTGCCGGCAACCGCAATGAAATCATCGCCGGACTGCGCCGCCAGCCGCCGCCGGACCTGGTGCTGCTCGATGTTGTGCTGCCCGACGCCGACGGATTCAACATTCTGATGAAAATGCGCGAACACCCGACGCTGAAAACGGTGCCGGTACTGATGCTGACGGCGAAGGCCACGCGTGAGGCCGTGCTCAAGGGGCTGGCCGGCGGCGCCAACGGCTATATCACCAAGCCCTTCCAGCCCGATGCGCTGATCGAAGCGGTGAAGACCGTGCTGGGCATTTCGAAAAATCCTTTTCACCGTCAGAGCCGGGTTGAGTGATGGCGGTTTTTACTGTCACCGGGTTTTTGCCGCATGAGTGATGATGAATTCCGGCAGATGATGGCTGCAGTCAGTGCGGAGTTTCGCGCTGACCTGCCGCCGCGTATCGCCGGCATTGATGCGCTGTGGGGGCAGATCATTCACGGTGAGCACACGCCGCAGCGGATGGAGGAACTGATCCGCGCCGTGCACAAGATTGCGGGTTCCGCGGCGACCTTCGGTTTTTCTGCGGTCGGTGAGGCCGCCGCCGCCGCGGAATCACGGCTGGAACCGTTTCGTGATGCGCCGCTACCGCCCGATACTGCGGCGCAGGACGATATCACGCAGTTGCTCGACCGCTTGCGTCATGCCGTAGCCGGGCAGCCTTAGCGGCAGTCTGAAGGGATGCACCGGCGGCGGATTTATGCGCTAATGTCACATCCGCCGCATCCGCAACGATTCAACCGCCCTCCATGGAAACACTGACCCGCCCCGGCCTGCATTTTGTTTTCCGCCATCCCGCGCATTTCATCGCCTTTGGCGGTGGGGCCGGGCTGTCGCCGGTCGCGCCGGGTACGGCAGGCACGCTGCTCGCGCTGCCGCTGTTCAACTGGCTGGTGCCGCAGGTGGCGCCGTGGACCTTTCTGGTGATCGTGTTGGCGCTGTTCTGGCTGGGCGTGTGGGCCAGTTCGGTGACCGGGCATGCGCTGGGCGCGGCCGATCACGGCGGCATGGTGTGGGACGAGACGGTGGCTTTCATGCTGGTGCTGTTTTTTGTGCCGGTGACCGGTTACTGGCAGGCGTTTGCCTTCCTGATCTTCCGGCTGTTCGATATCGTGAAGCCGCCGCCCATTCGTTACTATGACCGCATGCTCAAAAACGGTTTCGGCGTGATGTGGGACGATCTGCTGGCGGCGGGGTACACGCTGCTGATCATCGCCGTGGCCTATGCCGTACTGGGTTAAACAGCAGGAGGTTCGCGATGCCCAACAGACATCTCGCCGATGATTCCGTATTGTTCGAACTGGCGGCGCGTGTCGGCGAAGCGCTGAAAGCACAGGGACTGATGCTGGCGACGGCGGAGTCCTGCACCGGCGGCTGGATTGCTCAGGCGCTGACGGCCGTGCCCGGCAGCTCCAACTGGTTTGAGCGCGGCTTTGTCACCTATACCTATATCTCCAAGCGCGAAATGCTCGGCGTCAGCCAGGAAACACTGGGTGCGCATGGCGCAGTTTCCGAGCAGACCGTGCGCGAAATGGTGGCCGGTGCGCTGACCAACAGCCATGCGCAGGTCGCGGTATCGGTCAGCGGCACGGCAGGTCCCACGGGCGGCACGCCCGAGAAGCCGGTGGGTACGGTGTGTTTCGCCTGGAGCATCAAAAACGGCGAACCGAAAAGTGTTTTGAAACGCTTTAACGGCGACCGCGAAGCAGTGCGGCGGCAGGCGGTACATTTTGCGCTGGAAGGGCTGCTGGCGTTGTTGCCGGCCGCCACAGACAGTAAATAATCAATTGATTTTAAAGAGTATTTTGTAATAACGGTGGGTTTATACCCACTACTGTATAAATATTCACCTTTTTTCCCGGATTGTGTAATAATGCGTTCCATCAACAGCAGGAAACGCAAGACGCAATCCCGAAGAATCTCCAGATTTCACCTGAATTCTTACTGAACGAATCACCGGACTACGAGGACATCATGGACGAAAACAAATCCAAAGCGCTGGCCGCGGCGCTGTCGCAAATCGAAAAACAATTCGGCAAAGGCTCGGTCATGCGCATGGGCGAGTCGGACATCGCCAAGGACATCCAGGCGGTGTCGACCGGTTCGCTGGGTCTCGACATCGGTCTCGGCATCGGCGGCCTGCCGCGCGGCCGCGTCGTTGAAATCTACGGTCCGGAATCGTCGGGCAAAACCACATTGACGCTGTCGGTGATCGCGCAGATGCAGAAACTCGGCGGATCGGCGGCGTTCATTGATGCGGAGCACGCACTCGACCCGCAATACGCCGGCAAGCTGGGCGTCAAAGTCGATGAACTGATCATTTCGCAGCCGGACAATGGCGAGCAGGCGCTGGAAATCGCCGACATGCTGGTGCGTTCGGGTTCGGTGGACGTGGTGGTGATCGACTCGGTGGCGGCGCTGGTGCCCCGCGCGGAGATCGAAGGCGAGATGGGCGAGCCGCAGATGGGCCTGCAGGCGCGCCTGATGTCGCAGGCGCTGCGCAAGCTGACCGCGAACATCAAGCGTTCGAACACGCTGGTGATTTTCATCAACCAGATCCGCATGAAGATCGGCGTGATGTTCGGTAACCCCGAAACCACGACCGGCGGCAACGCGCTGAAGTTCTACGCCTCGGTGCGTATTGACATCCGCCGCATCGGTTCGATCAAGAAGGGCGAGGAGGTCATCGGTTCCGAGACCCGCGCCAAGATCGTCAAGAACAAGGTGGCGCCGCCCTTCCGTCAGGCTGAATTCGACATCCTCTACGGCGAAGGCATTTCGCGCGAAGGCGAGATCATTGAACTCGGCGTCGCCAACAACATCATCGAGAAGTCCGGTGCCTGGTATTCCTACGGCAAGGACCGCATCGGCCAGGGCAAGGACAACACCCGCGATTACCTGAAGGAAAACCCCCAGATTGCCGACGAGATCGAAGCCAAGATCCGCACGGTGCTCGGCATCAACGGCGGACCGCAGGTGGTGGTGAAGAAGGAAAAGGCCCCGCTGGAAGTGGTCGAGTCCGATCCGGCCAAGAAAAAAGCCGTCGGGCAATAATCGCGATCCCGCCGGTCCACCGGAATCCACAGCAGGGCTGGCGGCATGCAGGACAGCAAAGAACCCAGTCTCAGGGTCCGTGCACTTAGGCACTTGGCGCGGCGCGAGTACACCCGGCAGGAATTGAGCCGGCTACTTGCGCCGCACGCTGAGTCCGAAGACGAAGTGACACAGATCCTTGATGACTTTTCGCAGCGCGGCTGGTTATCCGAAACACGCGCGGCGGAGCAGATGGTGCATGCGCGGCGCGGGCGCTACGGCCCGGCGCGCATCCGGCGGGACCTTGAAGCCAAGGGCGTGCCGGCAGAACTGGTCAGCAGCACGCTGGCGACGCTGAAGGAAGGTGAACTGGAAAACGCGCTGGCCGTATGGCGCAGGAAGTTCCGCGAACCGGCAGCGAACGCAGCGGACCGGGCGAAGCAGGCCCGGTTCCTGATGGGCAGGGGTTTCAGCAGTGAAGTGATTACCAAGTTGCTGCGGGCATTAAGCCGTGGCGAGTTGGGAACCGAAACAGAAACGGGAACGGAAACGGGAGACGAATCATGATCATGATGATGATGTTGGTGGAAAAAGCCCTTGAATACCGCGATCAGTGCGTGTTTTACGGCGCCATGGCCATTACCGTGATGTTGCTGGCTGTCTAAGGACGCCACCGCCGGGGCGCCTGCCCCGGGAAGGTCCTGGAACCGCGGATATCCGCCGGTTTCCGGGATACGGTCGCTGCAGTGCGGAATGCAACGGCAAAACTGGTTTAAAATCTGCGCCTTACGTAAACCTACTGGCGCATCCGCATGAAATCCGCAGAAATCCGCGACAAATTCCTGAAGTATTTCGAATCCAAGGGCCACACCGTCGTGGCTTCGAGTCCGCTGGTGCCGGGCAATGACCCGACTCTGCTGTTTACCAACTCGGGCATGGTGCAGTTCAAGGACGTGTTCCTGGGTCAGGAAAACCGTCCCTACAAACGTGCGACCACTTCGCAGCGCAGCCTGCGCGCCGGCGGCAAACACAACGATCTGGAAAACGTCGGTTACACCGCGCGTCACCACACCTTTTTCGAAATGCTGGGCAATTTCTCGTTCGGCGACTATTTCAAGCGCGACGCGATTCAATACGCCTGGGAACTGCTGACCGGCGTCTACAAACTGCCCAAGGACAAGCTCTGGGTTACCGTTTACCAGACGGATGATGAGGCCTACGACATCTGGCAGAAGGAAATCGGCGTGCCCGCCGAGCGCATCGTGCGCATCGGCGACAAGCCGGGCGGCGGTTCCGACAATTTCTGGCAGATGGCCGACACCGGCCCCTGCGGCCCCTGCAGCGAGATTTTCTACGACCACGGTGACGAGGTTGAAGGCGGCCCGCCCGGATCCAAGGATGCCGACGGCGACCGTTACATCGAGATCTGGAATCTGGTGTTCATGCAGTTCAACCGCGATGACAAGGGCGTGCTGCATCCGTTGCCCAAACCCTCGGTGGATACCGGCATGGGCCTGGAGCGCATCGCAGCCGTCATGCAGCATGTGCACTCCAATTACGACATTGACCTGTTCCAGACGCTGATCAAAGCGGCCGCACGCGAAACCGGCGCCAAGGATCTGGCCAACAATTCGCTGAAAGTCATTGCCGACCACATCCGTGCCTGCGCCTTCCTGATTGTTGATGGCGTGATTCCCGGCAATGAAGGTCGCGGTTATGTGCTGCGCCGGATCATCCGCCGCGCGATCCGCCACGGCTACAAACTGGGTCAGACCAAACCCTTCTTCCACAAGGTCGTGCCCGACCTGTCGAAGGCGATGGGTGAGGCCTATCCGGAACTGCCGAAGGTGCAGGACCGCGTGATGCAGATCCTCAAGCAGGAAGAAGAGCGTTTCGCCGAAACGCTGGAGCACGGCATGAAAGTGCTCGAGCACGCGCTGACCCGCGAAGACAAGATGCTCGACGGCGAAACGGTGTTCCAGCTTTACGACACCTACGGTTTTCCGGTCGATCTGACCGCGGACATCGCGCGCGAACGTGGCGTGATGATGGACTATGCCGGTTTCGAGGCGTCAATGGAGCAGCAGCGTGAACGCGCCCGTGCTGCTTCGAAATTCCAGATGGGCAGCGCCGTCGATTACCAGGGCGTGAAGACCCAGTTCAAGGGTTACGACACGCTGGCGGTGGATGAGGCGCAGATTGTCGCGATTTACCGCGACGGCAGCGCAGTGCAGTCGGTGCAGGGCGGTGAGGCCGCAGTGATCGTGCTCGACCGCACGCCGTTTTACGCGGAGTCCGGCGGTCAGGCGGGTGACGCCGGTGAACTGGTCAGCGATCACGGTACCTTTGCGGTGGCCGATACGCTGAAGATCCAGTCCGATGTCTTCGGTCACCACGGCAAACTGGAAACCGGTGTGCTCAACGTCGGCGACAGGATTGCAGCCCGGGTGGATGCGGTGCGCCGCGCACGCACGATGCGCAACCATTCGGCAACGCACCTGATGCACAAGGCCCTGCGCGAAGTGCTGGGCCCCCATGTGCAGCAGAAGGGTTCGCTCGTGGACGCCGACAAGACGCGTTTTGACTTCTCGCATAACGAGCCTCTGACCGAAGCGCAGATGCAGCAGGTCGAGGCGATCGTCAACGCCGAAATTCTGGCCAATGCGGCGACCGCGGCGCAGATTATGAAATTCGACGACGCTGTCAAACACGGCGCGATGGCGCTGTTCGGCGAAAAATACGGCGACGAAGTGCGCGTGCTGGATATCGGTACCTCGCGTGAGCTTTGCGGCGGCACGCATGTGAGCCGCACCGGCGACATCGGTTTCTTCAAGGTGGTTTCTGAAGGTGGTGTGGCTGCCGGCATCCGCCGCATTGAAGCCACCACGGGTGACCGCGCGCTGGCTTATGTGCAGGCGCAGGAACAGAAGCTGGCCGGCGCAGCAGCGGCACTGCGAACCTCGCCGCAGGAAGTCGGACAGAAGATCAACCAGATCATCGACAACGTGCGTAACCTGGAAAAGGAGCTCGCGCGTCTGAAGTCGAAGCTGGCGTCGTCACAGGGCGATGACCTCGCCACGCAGGCTGTAGTGGTCAAAGGCGTCAATGTGCTGGCGGCTGCAATGGACGGTGCCGATACCAAAGCGCTGCGCGAAGGCATGGACAAGCTGAAGGACAAGCTGAAAAGCGCAGCCATCGTGCTCGCGGCCGTCGAAGGCGGCAAGGTCACGCTGATTGCCGGTGTCACGGCGGATCTGACCGGCAAGGTCAAGGCGGGCGAACTGGTCAACTTTGTCGCCCAGCAGGTTGGCGGCAAGGGCGGCGGACGTCCGGACATGGCGCAGGCCGGCGGTACTGATCCGTCGAAACTGCCTGAAGCGCTGAAGTCGGTGCAGGCCTGGGTTGAGCAGAAACTCTGATGACCGGTCACTGGATGCGCCGTATCGCGGTGCTTGGATTGCTGCTGGTGTCGGCGCTTGCGCAGGCGCAGGGCGGCGATCCGGTCGAAGCCACCACCGCATCCGGTGAAAAAGTGCGCCTGCATCCCAATGGCCGCTGGGAATTTGTCGATGTCCAGAAAGCCGCGGCGGCGAAGGTAGTCGCTGATCAGTATCCGGAAAACAAGCTGCGCCCGATGGATGCACAGGGCTGCCTGTTCGGCATCGGCCGCTGCGTCATGCCCGGTGACAAGGATTACAACCGCGGCACGCTGAACCCGGCAAAACGCTGATCCTGTCCCGCAGTCATTTTTGCGGATACGTACGCGATGCCTTATGGATTTGTGATGATCAGCACGTCACCGTTGCTGGTGTTGTAAGTGAATCGCCGCAACGCTGAAGAATCATTGCGATAAGTGAAGGTGCAGAGCGTCCCGCTTCCCTGTGCACGATAATCGGTTGATGGATCGTTGGCGGGCGTACTGATGGAAGGTGCGTAGCTCAGCAAGCCATTCCAGATTTGCATGCAGCGATTGGCGTTGACGTTGCCATTGTTGCCATTGGTCGATGCCGGAAAGCAGTAGGCGTTGAAATCGACGTTTCCGGTGCCGAATCCCGACATATTGTCCTGCCCGTCAAAATCCCTTGCGATGCAGCCCAGATAGGCGCTGTCAACCGCTGATGAAAATGCTGCGGCTGTTCCGGCGACATTGGACTTGTGAGCATCGCGCCCCAGATCAATGAATCGTGGCAGTGCAGTTAAGCCCAGTATCCCGAGTACGATGATGACAGTAATCAGCTCAAGCAGCGTGAAGCCACGGTTGAGTGACAAGGGGGCGGGCATGAATGTGTCTGCGGATCTGTGCATACACAGGGTCATTCAGGCGTGATTAAAAGCCGGACTTTTAACTAAACCAATACAGTTTTAGTTCATTGATTATATTAATAAATGTATAAAAAGTAAATTAAATGTTACATCCTGCGGATGCGCAGGATCCGGCGCTGTCCGGGTGTCAGAAAGGCAGTGTCGCGCCGGCCTTGACGCCCAGCAGTGCTTTGCGGAAATCGGCCTGGATTCGTTTCAGCGCATCCGTGTTGTCCGCCTCAAAACGCAAGACGATGATCGGCGTGGTGTTCGACGGTCGCGCCAGCCCGAAACCGTCCGGGTATTCGACACGCAGGCCGTCGATGGTGATGATTTCACGGGCGCCGTCGAAACGCGCGCTTTTCTGCAACGCATCCATCAGCGTGTAGTTCTCGCCTTCGCTCAGTTGCCATTGCAGTTCCGGCGTGCTGATCGAGTCGGGCAGTGCTTCCAGCACGGCGCAGGGGTCGGCGCTGCGGCTGAGGATTTCGAGCAGCCGCGCACCGGCATACATTCCGTCGTCGAAACCGTACCAACGCTCCTTGAAGAAAATGTGGCCGCTCATTTCACCGGCCAGCGGTGCGCCGCTTTCCTTGAGTTTTTTCTTGATGAAGGAGTGGCCGGTTTTCCACAGTACTGGTTTGCCGCCGTGTTGGGTGATCCAGCCGAACAGGTGGCGCGTGCATTTGACGTCGAAAATGACTTCGCCGCCGGGTACGCGCGACAGCACGTCGGCGGCGAACAGCATCAGCTGGCGGTCGGGATAAATGATCTTGCCGGATTTGGTGACCACTCCGAGGCGGTCGCCGTCGCCGTCAAAAGCGAGACCGATTTCGGCATCGCCTTTTTTCAGTGCGCCGATCAGGTCTTCAAGGTTGTGCGGCTGCGACGGATCGGGGTGGTGGTTGGGGAAGGAACCGTCGACTTCGCAGAACAGTTCTTCAACATTGCAGCCGAGCTTGCGATACAGCTCCGGTGCAGTGGCGCCGGCAACACCATTACCGCAATCGACGGCGATGCGCATCGGACGCGCGAGTTTGATGCTGCCGACAATGCGTTCCAGGTAAGCGGCGCGGCTGTCGTGGGTGCGGTAGCTGCCGCTGCCGGCGGTCAGATCATTGTTGGTGATGCGTGCGCGCAGTGCCTGGATGGCTTCGCCGGAGAGTGTGTCACCGGCGAGCATCATCTTGAGACCGTTGTACTGCGGCGGATTGTGCGAGCCGGTGACCATCACCCCGGACAGCGTGCCGAGTTCATGTGCGGCGAAATAGAGCATCGGCGTGGCGACCATGCCGACATCGATGACGTTGACGCCGCTGGCCTGCAGTCCGCGCGCCAGCGCTGCGGCGAGTTCCGGTCCCGATGTGCGGCCGTCACGGCCGATGGCCACGGTGTCGCGTCCGCGCGCGCGTGCTTCGCTGCCGATGGCGCGGCCGATCTGTTCAACGCCGCTGACGGTGAGGGTTTCGCCGACGATGCCGCGAATGTCATAGGCCTTGAAAATGGCGGCCGGTGGGAGTGTCAAAGAAGTCATTAAAGCGCCGATAAAAATTCAATAAAAACAATAAGTTATGAATTTTATCACGGTGCGGCGAGGAATTCGAGCGCGGTGCGCGGCAGCCATCGGATTGAACCGTCGCTATCCGGAAAGCCGACATGGCCGCCTTCTTCGGGAAATGCCGCGGTGATGGCGGGGGACAGTTGCTGCGGTTCGGGCAGCGCCGTGCCGGGGAGAAAGGGATCGTTGCGTGCATTCAGCAGCAGCGTCGGTACGGCAACACCCTTCAGCAGCGGTTTGCTGCTCGCCCGCGTGTAGTAATCATCAACACCGGCAAAGCCGTGCAGCGGCGCCGTGACGAGATCGTCGAATTCACGCAGCGTGCGGGTGGCACGCAGTTTTGCCGGATCGAACAGTCCCGGATGTATGCGCAGTTTGGCGAAGGACTTGCGTTTCATCGTCGCCAGAAAGTTGTTGGTGTAAATCATGTTGAAACCCTGTTCCAGCGCATGTCCGGCTGCATGCAGATCCACCGGTGCGGAAACAGCAGCAGCACGTTGCACGATGTCCTTTGCGGTTTCGCGCTGTTCGCCCAGCCATTTCAGCAGTGCGTTGCCGCCGAGAGAAACACCGGCTGCGAACAAGGCAGCACTGTGCTGCGCGCGCAGCCGGCGCAGGATCCAGTCGATCTCGGTACTGTCACCGGAATGGTAGGCGCGCGGCAGACGGTTGATTTCACCGCTGCAGCCGCGAAAATGCACGACCACGCCGCGCCAGCCGCGCTGCACGGCGTCGTGCATCAGACCGCGTGCGTACTGACTGTTGGAGCTGCCCTCAAGGCCGTGGAACAGCACCAGCAGCGGACTGGCATTGGCTGCAGCGGCGGCAGTCCAGTCGAGATCGATAAAGTCGCCGTCGGGCGTGTTCCAGCGCTCGCGGCGGTAGCTGACGTGCGCGCGCCGTGCAACGAGTGCCGGATACAGGGTCTGCAGGTTACCGCCGGGCAGCCAGGCCGGCGCCCGGTAGCGCGTGGGGTTGTTCATTATTGCCATGGTAAGCGCTTTGCGCGGGGCAAAAAAAAGAGCCCCGCGGGGCTCTTTTCTCGCCACTGACGCGGCTCAGTCCCGATAGGACGGATCCTTGCGGTCGAGCTTGCGCAGCAGGGCCGGCCATTCGAGCAGACCGAAGCGGCGGCGCACACCGGGCAGCATCAGGTTGTTGGTGTATTGCGTGACTTCCGCCGGCGGCATCTGCAGTTCGGTGTTGCATGACAGCGTCATCACCTGCAGTTCACAGGCGCGCTCAAGGCGGAACATGTTGTTGAAGCACTCGGGGATGCTGGCGCCGACGGTCAGCAGGCCGTGGTTGCGCAGCACCATCGCTTCGCGGTTGCCGAGGTTCTGTACCAGACGCTCGCGTTCTTCCAGACGCAGCGCGACGCCTTCGTAATCGTGATAGGCAATGTCGAGGAAGCGCATCGACGACTGTGCGATCGGCAGGATGCCGCATTTCATTGCGGAAACGGCCATGCCCGGCAGCGTGTGGGTGTGGATGATGCATTCGACGTCATGGCGCGCGGCGTGCACGGCGCTGTGGATCACGAAGCCGGCCTGGTTGACGCCGTATTCGGTGGCGTTGAACAGCACATTGCCTTCAAGGTCGATCTTCAGCATCGACGAGGCGGTCATTTCCTCGTAGAGCATGCCGTAGGGATTGATCAGGAATTCGTTGTGGGTGCCCGGCACGCGCACCGAGATGTGGTTGGCCACCATCTCGATCATGCCGTATTCGGCCATCAGCCGGTAACAGGCGGCGAGATTGACGCGGGCTTCCCATTCTTCCTTGCTGACCTGTTCGCGGACAGGTTTGTTGATCTTGATCGCGGGTGCGTTCATGGCGTACTCCTCCAGTGGGTCGTGCGGGGCATTCTACGCCCGGCCTGCGGGGGCGCAAACCGGGTTTTCACAGTCTGGAACACGGGTCGGTGAGACTCAAGCCTTGGCGTACACGCCGGCGCTGCCGCCGGCGAGTTTGCCGAACACGGCGCCGGAGGTGAGGCCGGTGCCGCCGGGGTAGTTGTGATAGAACAGCCCGCCGACCATTTCGCCCGCGGCATACAGTCCGGGAATCGGCTTGCCGGCGGTGTCCTCGACATTGCCTTCGCCGTTGACCTTGACGCCGCCAAAGGTGAAGGTGACACCGCAGGTGACCGCATAGGCTTCGAACGGCGCCTGATCGATGGTCAGTGCCCAGTTCGACTTGTTGACCTTGAGGCCTTCGGTGCGGCGTCCGTCTTTCACGGTGAGGTTGAACGGCACATCGGTGCGCACCGCCTTGTTGTAGGCCTTGATTTCGCGCAGGCAGGCATCGGCATTCACGCCGTCGAGTTTTTTCACCAGTTCTTCGAGCGTGTCGGCGCGGACCTTGGTAACCTGTTTGATGCGGTACTCGTCGCGCAGCAGCGGAATCGACTGCGCATCAAAAACCTGCCAGGCGAACATGCCCGGCTGGTTCAGCACCACCGCGCCGTACTTGGCGTAAGTGTAGTTGCGGATGTCGGCGCCTTCATCGACGAAACGTTCACCGTTGGCGTTGATCATGATGCCGATCGGATAGCTGTGTTTCTGGAAGTTGTCGCCGACCGCGAGGTCGCCGAAGGCCGGCGCGTTCATGTCCCAGCCCACCGCGTGACAGCCCGACCAGTGGCCATAGGGCAGTGCGCCGGCTTCCA
>CBHTVL010000001.1:0-23338 GCA_966096475.1 uncultured Burkholderiales bacterium | reverse complement strand
TTTGCCGTGGTAATACTTCGACAGGTCATCAAAAGCGCGTTCCAGCGTACGCGCGCTGCCCTTGGGAAACAGGCGGCGGAACAGTCGAACGACTTCATCGCATACGTCGATGGCGTCGGTGGTGCGGATCTTGTCGGTGATGTCGAAATCGCTGCGTCGCATGGCTAAATGGCTTCGGCCGCAGGGCCGTCAGAATCTGCAGTGTAACAACGGGCCTCAAACCTGCACAGGGAGAAATGCCTCAATTGTCTTCCGCCCCGCCGGAGCCTGCGGCAGCCCGGTTCAGCCGGTCGCGGATCGCCAGCCATTGCGCTTCGTCCGGCGGCTGTTCAACGAGGATGGCATCACAGCCGGCATGGTCCAGTGTGCGCAGATTGGCATACAGGTCGTGGGCGTAACCGGTGGCATCCGCCGGTGCGGCCACCCAGGTCAGATTGTCGAGCAGCGGCTGCAGCCGGGTGCGCGCCAGCACGGCGACACGTTTGCCCTGGCGCACGAGGCTGTGCGCGAGCTCGACCACCAGATCGCCTTCCATCTGCATCAGCGGGGTCTGCGGCGCATAGTGCTTGTCGAGCATTCCGGACACGCGCGGGGTTTTCGGCTGCGGCGCCGCCAGCGGTACGCCGAGGGCCGCTTCAATCTGTTGCGGCGTAATCATGCCCGGACGCAGCAGTGCGGGCGCGTCGCCCGAACAATCGACGATGGTCGATTCAATGCCGACGTCGGTGGCGCCGCCATCGAGCACACAGGCCACCGTGTCACCGAATTCCTCGCGCACATGCGCTGCCGTGGTCGAGGACACGCGGCCGAAACGATTGGCCGAGGGCGCGGCAATGCCGCCGTCGAAAGCCCGCAGCAGCGCCTGCGCCACCGGGTGTGAAGGAACACGAATCGCAACGGTGTCCTGCCCGCCGGTGACGGCATCGGGCACCTTGGCATTGCGTTTCAATACCAACGTCAGCGGACCGGGCCAGAATGTTTTGGCGAGCGTGTGTGCGGCCGGCGGAATGTCGCACGCCCAGTTGCTGAGTTGCACCGCGTCGGCAATGTGTACGATCAGCGGATGATCGGCGGGGCGGCCTTTGGCGGCGAAGACTTTACGCACAGCATCAGCATTCGACGCATCGGCGCCGAGGCCGTAAACGGTTTCCGTCGGAAAAGCGACGAGCCCGCCGGCCTTGAGCTGCGCGGCGGCGAGGGTGATATCGGAATCGGAAACAGAATGCGTCATCGGGAAAGTATGGCGCAGCGCAGAAAAAATATCAATAAAAACAATTACTTATGATACGCTGCCGGATTACAGCCTAGTGACGGATCAAACCGCCATTGCCAGTGCTTTGAACTGCTTGGACAGCTTCAAGCCCTGCGACTGGTAATTCGAGCCGATGTTCACGCCGTACAGCGTTTCAGGTTCGCCGAGCAGACGTTCGTAGATCAACCGGCCGACATCCTGACCGTGTTCGATCATGAAGGGCACGTCGTGCGAACGCACTTCGAGTACGGCGCGCGCGCCCTTGAGGTTGTTGGTGCCGTAACCGAAGCCGGGATCAAAAAAGCCGGCGTAGTGGATGCGGAATTCACCGACCGAGGGATCGTAAGGCACCATCGACGCGGCGAAATTGTTGGGGATGCGCACGCGTTCGCGCGACACCAGGATGTAGAAGTCATCCGGGTTCAGCACCAGTGAACGGTCGGCGTTGCGCTGGATCGGCTCCCAGAAATCGAGCGGGTCGTAGTGATTGATCTTCGACAGGTCGATCAGCGGCGCGTGGTGTTTGGCGCGGTAGCCGATGATGCCGTTGCTGGAGTCGCCTTCGAGATCAACCGACACCCACAGGCCATTCTTGATCATCGCCGGCTGCGGGCCGTCAGTATCGGAATAGACCAGCTTCAGCGTCTGGTCGAGTTCGGTGAGCTTGGCGTCGGACGGCGGCGGATTGCCGCGCATGAAACGGATCTGGTTGAGCCGCGTGCCCTGCTGCGCGAGCACGCTGAAGGTATGCGGCATGATTTCCACATACAGCTTGCCCTTGTAACCGGCGGCGACACCTTCGAATTCAACACCCGCGTCAGTGATCAGGCGCGTGAAAATGTCGAGGCGGCCGGTGGAGCTTTTCGGATTGGCGGCACCGGCAATGTCGGCAGGCAGCTTCAGTTCTTCCATCAGCTCGGCGATGTAGACGCAGCCCTTTTCCAGCACCACCGGTTTGGTCAGGTCGATCTGGTGCATTTTCAGGCGATCGATTTTCGCCTGCACCGTCGATGCCTTGCCCGGCAGAAAACTCGCACGCACGCGCCATGCAGTGGCGCCAAGACGCAGATCAAGACTCGCCGGCTGGATTTGTGAGGGGTCAACGCCGCCTTCGGCGCTGATGCGTCCGCCTTCGATCAGCTTGGCGATGTCGCGGTCCGGCAGGATGCCCGTGGTCACGGCATGCGCCGCATCGGCGCGATCACCGTCGGTAAACAACTTGCCGGCTTCTGCATTCATCTCAATTACCTAACAACATGGTCTGGGCCTCGCGATACTTCTCCGAGGTTTTTTTCAGCACGTCCGCCGGCAGGCGCGGTGCGGGCGCGGTCTTGTTCCACGGCTGGGTTTCCAGCCAGTCGCGCACGAACTGCTTGTCAAAGCTGGGCGGGCTGATGCCGGTGCGGTATTCGGCAGCGGGCCAGAAACGCGAGGAATCCGGCGTCAGCGCTTCGTCGATCAGCACGATGTTTCCGTTAGCGTCTTCGCCGAATTCGAATTTGGTGTCGGCGATGATGATGCCGCGGGTCGCCGCGAATGTCGCCGCTTCGTTATACAACCGGATCGACACCTCTTTCACCTGCGCCGCATGTTTGGCGCCGACGGTGGCGACCGCTTCGTCGTAGGTGATGTTTTCATCATGGTGACCGGCGGGGGCTTTTGATGCCGGCGTGAAAATCGGCTGCGCCAGTTTTTCCGCCTGCTTCAGTCCGGCCGGGAGTTTGATGCCGCAGACGGCGCCGGACTTCTGGTAATCGCTCCAGCCCGAACCGATGATGTAACCACGCACCACCGCTTCGATCATCAGCGGTTTGTATTTGTGCACGACCATCGCGCGGCCGGCGATCTGCGCACGTTCTTCCGGCGCGACCACGCTGGCCGGGTCGATGCCGGTGAGATGGTTGGGGATGATGTGCTTGAGTTTGTCGAACCAGAAGTACGACAGCTCGGTCAGCACGCGACCCTTGCCGGGAATCGGATCATCAAGAATGACGTCGAAAGCGGAAAGCCGGTCGCTCTGCACCACCAACAGCTTGTCGTCGCCGACGGCATAGATGTCGCGCACTTTGCCGCGATGCAGGAAGGGCAGGCTTTTCAGATCGGTTTTGTACAGCGGGGCGTCGCTCATCTTCGGGTTAGTCTTTCCAGTCGGGATATAACGCGGCGCGCGCGATCAGCGCTTTTTGCAGCGCGGCTTCAGCGCTGTGATCGAGCACGGTGTAATGACCCATCTTGCGGCCATCGCGCGCTTCATGTTTGCCGTAGAGGTGCAGCTTGGCGTCGGGCATGGCGAGCACACGATCCCATTGCGGCGTGCCCTGCTGCCAGGCATCGCCGAGCAGGTTGACCATCACCACCGGCGACATCAACCGCGTGTCGCCCAGCGGCAGGCCGCACAGCGTGCGCACCTGCTGCTCGTATTGCGAGGTCATGCAGGCGTCGATGGTGTAGTGCCCGCTGTTGTGCGGACGCGGCGCCATTTCGTTGACCAGCAGTTCACCGGATTCGGTGACAAAAAATTCCACTGCGAGCACGCCGCAGTAATTGAGCTTGTCAGCGGTGCGCAGCGCCCACTCTTCAGCCTTTTTCGCGAGCTCCGGCGCAACACGCGCGGGCACGATGCTGATGTCGAGAATGCCGTTGCGATGGCGATTCTCCGACACCGGGAAGCTGCGGCCGATGCCGTCAGCGCCACGCGCGACCACCGCGGAGATTTCGCATTTCAGCGCGATACGCTGTTCGAGCACGCAGGATTCGTTGCCGAGATCCTTGAAGGCCTTGCGCGCTTCTTCAGAATTGGCGACACGAATCTGGCCCTTGCCGTCGTAACCGAAACGCGCTCGCTTCAGAATCCCGGGAAATAACGTGGCCGGCGCCTGCGCGGCATCGGAATCACACTCAACTACGGCATACGGTGCAACACCGAGGTTGCACTCGCGGAAAAACGCTTTTTCGCGGATGCGGTCCTGCGCCACGGCAACCGCATCACCGGCAGGACGCACGGTGCAATGGCTGGCCAGCCAGCGCAGGCTGTCGGCGGGCACGTTTTCAAATTCGGTGGTGACAGCGACGCAGGTGTCGGCGAGCTGCTGCAGCGCTTCGCGGTCCTGGTACGCGGCTTTCAGATGCACGTCGGCAATCGCACCCGCGGGACTCAGCGGATCGGGATCGAGCACGGTGACGCGGTAACCCATGCTGTGCGCGGCGAGCGTGAACATGCGGCCGAGCTGGCCGCCGCCGAGCATGCCGAGCATGGCGTCGGGGAAAATCATGGCCAAGACCTAAAGCTCATTAACAGGATGAGCAGGATGAACAAGATAAAACCCCTGTGTGCGCAGTTTCATCCTGTGCATCCTGCACATCCTGTAAGTTGATTTTCAGTGCTCTTTCTTCCGTTGCACTGTGGAAAAAAGGTTTCAGGCCCTTCATTTTTTCACCGGCAGCTTCATCGCACGCACCGCGGCCGTCTGCTTTTTGCGGAAGGCGGCGAGTTTTTTCGCGAGCTTCGCGTCGTTGCGGGCCAGCGTCGCCACCGCAAACAGTCCGGCATTGGCCGCGCCGGCTTCACCGACGGCAAAGGTGGCGACAGGAATGCCTTTGGGCATCTGCACGATGGACAGCAATGAATCGAGACCTTGCAGCGCACGCGAGGTGACCGGCACGCCGAGCACGGGGACGATGGTTTTCGCGGCGAGCATGCCGGGCAGGTGGGCCGAGCCGCCGGCGCCGGCGATGATGCATTGCAGGCCGCGCGCTTCGGCTTCTTCAGCGTAGCGGTAAAGCAGATCGGGGGTACGGTGTGCGGACACAACCTTGGCTTCGCAGGACACGCCGAACTGTTGCACCATATTGACGGCATGCTGCATGACATCCCAGTCGCTCTGGCTGCCCATGACAATGCCGACCAGCGGTTTTTTCACTGCGCACCCCTTCAATCCCGGTCATTCAGAAAATGGAGAAATCCATTTTCTGCAGTTGCCTCCCTTCTCCCGGCGGGAGAAGGGCCGGGGATGAGGGAGGAGCGCGACAGACAATGATCGAATGATCGCGCTCTGACAAAGCGATATTTTACAGTACGGACACGCAGCCACGGGCGCGCAAAAGGACTGCTAGAATCGCCCGACCCGCGCCCCATGGCAACACCCGTCAGCCGGCCCTTATCGGCCGCCGCGCTGAAATCTGCAGCGACGGCCCATTCCGAGGAGAAAGTCCCGATGTACAAAGCACTGCACGGCCTGCGTATCGCCGCCTGCACGCTGGCCCTCGCCGCCGGCAGCGCAGTCGCTGCCTTTCCTGAAAAACCGATCCGTATGGTGGTCATCTCCGCCCCGGGCGGCACCACCGACATCATGTCGCGGCTGCTCGCGCAGGCGATGGGCGAAGGCCTCGGCCAGCAGGTGGTCATCGACAACCGTCCCGGCGGCGGCGGCCTGATCTCGGCTGAAATCGTTGCCGGCGCTGTTCCCGACGGCCACACGGTTCTCTATACGCACACCAGTTTTTCGGTGATGCCCAGCCTGCACAAGACGCTGCCCTACGACACGGTCAAGAGTTTCGAGCGTGTCAGCGTGTTCGCCCTGTTCCCCGGCGTGCTGCTGGTCAACAACAACCTGCCGATCAAAAACGTGCAGGAGCTGATTGCCTATGCCAAAGCACGACCCGGCAAGGTCAATTACGCGGCGGGTACGACCGGCGCGACCGCCCATCTCTCGGGCGAGCTGCTGAAATCGATGGCCAAGATCAATATCGTGCACGTGCCCTATAAAGGTACCGGCGCACAGCTGACCTCGGTGGTCTCCGGCGAAACACAGTTCACCTTTGCCTCGGTGCCGGCGGCGCTGCCCTTCGTCAAAGGCGGCCGCGCCCGCGCGATTGCGGTGGGTTCGCTGAAACGCTCACCCGCACTGCCCGATGTACCGACGGTGGCTGAATCCGGCGTACCGGGATTTGACGTCAACGCCTGGAACGGCGTGATGGTGCCGCGCGGCACGCCGGCGCCGGTCATCGAACGTCTCGGCAGCGAAATGAAACGCGTCACAACGCTGGCTGACATGAAGGAGCGCGCCGCTGCGCAGGGCGCTGAACTGACCTGGACGACGCCGCAGGAATTCACCAGCTATCTGAACGCGCAGGTCACCAAGTGGGGCAAGGTCGTCCGCGAATCCGGCTTGACCAATAACTAATAACTATTTGATTATAAAAGGGTATTTATGAGCTACGAAATCGGCATGCGACCCGGCGATGATCTCGCCGGCAAGGTTGCCCTGATCACCGGCGGCGCGCGCAACATCGGCCGCGCCATTTCGCGATCACTCGCGGCGGGCGGCGCAACGGTGATGATCAATGCCAACACGTCACGCGAAGCGGGCGAAGAAACCGTCGCGATGATCAAAAAGGCCGGCGGCAAGGCCGCGCTGTGCATGGGCGACGTCACTGATCCGGATGCGGTGAAACATCTGGTGGATGAAACCATCAAGCAGTTCGGCCGCATTGACATGGTGGTCAGCAACGCCGCGATCCGCGCCGAAACGCCGTTTGAAAAAATTTCGTTTGCGGAATGGCGGCGCGTGATCTCGACCGTACTCGACGGCGCCTTCCTCGTCTCGCAGGCGGCACTGCCGCATCTGATCAAGTCGGGCGGCGGCACGCTGGTTTACACCGGCGGCATGACCGGCCACAAAGGTGCATTGCACCGGGCACACGTGGTCGCTGCCAAAGGCGGCCTTGCTGCAATGACCAAGGCGGTGGCTCACGACCTCGCCGAACACAACATCACGGTGAACTGTGTGGTGCCGGGTCCGATCGACACCGTGCGCGGCCTGCCCGGCGCACCCGAGCGCCCGGATTTCCGCAAGACGCTGCCGCTGATCGGCCGTCGCGGCCAGCCCCAGGAAATTGCGGCGATGGTGCGCATGCTTTGCGGACCCGACGCGCGTTACATCACCGGTCAATCCATTCACGTTAACGGCGGAGTACTGATGCCATGAGCAAGAAATCAAAAACCAATTCCAAAACAACCGTGTCGCCGCTGATGAAGACACTGGCCACCTATATGGCCGGTGCCGCGAAAAAGCCGCTGCCGAAACAGGTTGCCGAAAAAACCAAACACCATCTGCTCGACACCATCGCCGCGATGGTTTCCGGTTCACGGCTGCTGCCGGGCACAAAAGCCATCGCTTATGCGAAGACGCTGGGCGGCGCACCGCAGGCGCTGGTGATCGGCTCGAAAATCGTCACCAATGCCGAGCAGGCCGCACATATCAACGGCATGCTCGCGCACGCCGACGAGACCGATGATTCGCACGCGCCTTCGCTGTCGCACCCGGGCTGCGCGATTGTTCCCGCCGCACTGGCGATGGGCGAACGTGAAAAAACAAACGGCACGCAGCTGCTGCGCGCTGTCGCCCTCGGTTACGACCTCTGCGCTCGTATCAATCTGTCGCTGCATCCTTACGACTTCCGTCAGGCCGGCCATTCGACGCACAGCTTCGGCCCCAGCTTCGGCGCTGCTGCCGCAGCTTCGCTGCTCGCCGGACTGGATTACAACGGTATGCGGCATGCGCTGTCGTACACCGCACAGCAATGCTCGGGCATTTCCTGCTGGATGCGCGATGAAGAGCATATTGAAAAGGCCTTTGACTTCGGCGGCATGCCGGCGCGCAACGGCACCGCGGCCGCCTCGATGGTGGCTTCGGGCTTCACCGCGGTGGAAGACGTGTTCTCCGGCGAGCGCAATTTCTACGTCGCTTATGACGAGACCCGCCGCATCGGCCGCAAGCCGCAACCGCAACGTCTGATCAAGGATCTCGGCAAGGTCTACGAGATCATGAACACCAATATCAAACGCTGGTCGGTCGGCTCGCCGATCCAGGCGCCGCTCGACGGCCTGCTCGAACTGATCCGCGAACACGGCATCAAGGCAGCCGATGTTGAAAAGCTGGTGATCCGCGTCGCGCACCAGGCCGCTAACACCACCGACAACCGCAACATGCCCGACATCTGCATGCAGCATATGTGCGCAGTGATGCTGATCGACGGCATCGTCACTTTCAAGTCTTCGCATGACGAAAAACGCATGAACGACAAGAAGGTGCTCGATCTGCGCAAACGCATCACGCTGTACGGCGACGACGGGCTGACCGCGGCGATGCCGTCACGTCAGGGCATCATCGAACTCAAGCTCAAAAACGGCCGCATGCTGCGCAAACACGTCAAGGCAGTGCTCGGCACCGCGCAGAATCCGATGACCCGCGCCCAGGTCGACGAGAAGTGTTACCACCTGATGGCGCCGATCCTTGGCGCTTCGCGCTCGCGCAAGCTCTGCGATGCGGTGTGGAACATCGAAAAAGTCGGCAACGTTACCAAGCTGCGCAATCTGCTGACGGCCTGAGCAACCAGAGAATCCGTTCGCCCCCGGATCAAGTCCGGGGCAGGCTCTGAGCCTGTCGAAGGGTGAACGGACTTCGTGGAAAGGGATGGTCATGTCGTGGACATTCGAGCTGCTGAAAAAGCCGGACGGGCTGCCGATTACCGAAGGCCCGGTGTGGGATGGCGAGTACATCTATTTCACCCACATCCACGCCAATACGATTTTCCGCTGCGATCCCAAGACCAACGCCATTACGCCGTGGCGCACCGGACTGGACCGGGTCAACGGACTGGCCTTCGACGCCGAGGGCCGGCTGTTCGGCTGCTGTCAGGGCGGGCGCAGCGTGATGCGTTTTGATCCCGACGGCAAAAACGTGGTGATTGCCGACAGCTTCGAAGGCAAGCGCCTGAATACGCCGAACGACCTCGCGATTGATCGCAAGGGCCGCATCTGGTTCACCAATCCCTGGAATGACGGCAACGTCGACAAGACGGAAAAGCAGGAACTGGAAGACCGTTCGGTTTACCGCCTCGATCCGCAGAAGGACGGCACGTACTCCATCACCCGCGTCGTCTTCGATACCACGCAGCCCAACGGCATTCTGGTGTCGCAGGACCAGAGCACGCTGTACGTTGCTGAAAGCAGTTTCACCGCGGGCATCGCGCGCGAACTGCGCGCCTATCCGATCCGTGATGACGGCAGCCTCGGTCCGTTCAAGACGCTGTTCACCTGGGGTGAGGATTATCGCGACATTCATCGCGGCATCGACGGCATGACGCTGGATGTCGATGGCAACATCGTGGCGACCGCGGGCTGGGAAGTCGCCGGTGCGGGTCCGATGATTTATGTGTTCTCGCCGACCGGTCGCGTACTCGAAACCCATCCGGTACCGGCGATCCGTCCGACCAACTGCTGTTTCGGCGGTCCGGACATGAAGACGCTGCTTGTCACTACGACGCAGGGTCATTTTTTCCGTGCGGAAACAGACCGCACGGGCTGGGCGATGTATCCCTGATGTCGCATGGCCTGTCAGCGCGTTGACAGGCCCTGAGGGTTCACCTTTAATGCACTGAAGCCGGACCAACACGGCAGCTTCTCCGTCTCAAACCCCGTGAGGAGACGTTCGCATGCGCTTCAGCGTTTTGCTGGCTTCGTTGCTGCTGTGCGCCCAGGCCGGTGCCCAGAACTATCCCGAAAAAGCCGTCACCATGGTGGTGGCCTTCCCTGCCGGCGGGTCCGCAGATCTGATCGCCCGCGCCATCGCCGAACACATGACCACGGCATGGAAACAGAATGTGCTGGTGGTGAATCGCGCCGGCGCCAGCGGCAACATCGGCACTGAATCCGTGGTGCGCGCCGCACCCGACGGTCATACCCTGCTTTACGGCACCACTGCACTGGCGAGCAGTCCCGCGGTTTATCCCAAGCTCGGTTACAACGTGCTGACCGATCTCGCACCCGTCGGCCTCATCGTCAATCAGGCCAATGTGCTGGTCGTGCATCCCTCGCTGCCGGCGAAATCCATCCGTGAACTGATTGCGCTGGACCGCACACATCCGAAAATGCTGAACTCGGCATCCGCCGGGGTCGGCAGCTCCAACCATCTCGCACTGGTACTGTTCAACATGCTGTCGGGAGCGAATGTCGGACACATTCCCTACAAAGGTGCCGCGCCGGCAGTGGCAGAAACCATGGGGGGCCATGTACACATGACTTTCGCGCCGGTTGCGGCTGCGGTGCCGCCGGTACAGTCCGGAAAATTACGCGCACTGGGCATCAGCTCGGCCAAACGCTCGAAAACCCTGCCCGATGTGCCGACCATCGATGAAGGCGGTGTTGCCGGCTACGAAGCCGGCGGCTGGAACGCGATGCTGGCGCCCGCCAATACGCCGCGCGATGTCGTGCTCAAGATCAATCAGGCGGTGCACGCTGCGCTGACCACGCCGCGCACCCAGGACCTGCTCGCCAAATCCGGCACCGAAGCGGTGACCGGCACGCCGGAGGAATTCGGCAGTTTCCTCAAAGGTGAAGTCGTGAAATGGGGCAAGGTGGTCAAGGCCGCAGGTCTTGTCCTGCAATAAGGCGCTGCCCGGAAACACGCTGTTTCATCATGTAAGCGGTTTCATGATCTGACATTTTTCCATGATACGGATTCGCCACTTCGTACTGACTCACAGTGCGCCGGGCGGTAAAATCGGGGTTTCCCCAACCTGCGATTTCAGATCATGGATTTCCACTTTACCCCCGAACAGGAACAGTTCCGCGACGCCGTGCGCGGTTTTGCCGAGCGCCATCTGCGCGACGGCGCGCTGAAGCGCGCGCATCAGGAAGAACATCCCTGGGATGTCGCCAAGCTGATGGCCGAACAGGGCCTGATGGGCATCACGATGAAGGAAGAAGACGGCGGCCAGGGCGGCTCGCTGATGGACGCCATCATCGCCATCGAAACCATTGCTTCGATCTGCCCGCGCAGCGCCGACGTGATCCAGGCCGGCAATTTCGGCCCGGTGCGTGTGCTTGCTGAATACGGCACGCCGGACCAGAAAAAACGCTATCTCGACAAGATTCTCGCCGGTGAGTCGGTGATCACCGTCGGCATGACCGAACCGGAAGCCGGCTCGGCCGTCACCGACCTCAAAACCACCGCAACGCCTGACGGTGAGGGTTACCGCATCAACGGTGTGAAGGTGTTCCAGACGCACGCGTCATATGCCGACGTGATGCTGACCTATGTGCGTTTCGGTCCCGGCGTCGGCGGCATCGGCTCGGTGCTGATCCCGCGCGATGCGGAAGGCTTCAAGCAGGGCGCACCGTCAAAGTTCCTCAACGGCGAAGAGTGGGTGCAGACCTATCTCGACAACGTTTATGTCGGTCCCGAAAACGTGATGCTGAAAGAAGGCGGCTTCAAGAAGCAGATCGCCGGATTCAACGTCGAACGCATCGGCAACACCGCACGCTCGCTGGCTTTCGGCCGTTACGCCTACAACATCGCCCGCGAATGGGCGCTGCAGCGCAAGCAGTTTGGACGTCTCTTGTGTGAGTTCCAGGGCCTGCAGTGGAAATTCGCCGACATGAAGATGAAACTCGATGCCGGCCAGCTGCTGCTGTACCGGGCCGCGGTGAACGCCGACAACGGCATCCCCTCGGCCGACGACACCGCCATCGCCAAGGCCTTCTGCAATCAAGCCGGCTTTGATATCTGCAATGAAGCGATGCAGATCATGGGCGGCATGGGCTACACCGATGAATCGCTGGTCGAATACTGCTTCCGCAAATGCCGCGGCTGGATGATTGCCGGCGGCTCGATCGAGATCCTGAAAAACCGCATTGCCGAAGGCATTTTCGAGCGCACGTTCTCGCAGCGTCCGCCGAAAGCCTGAACCTGGCCACAGAAGAACAAACCGCTATTTACAGGATGGACAGGATTTACAGGAAAAACCCCTGACACCTGGCTCGTTTAATCCTGTAAATCCTGTCCATCCTGTTAATTTGGTTTTGAATGTATGTCGACCAATCTATATCAAGCCGTATTTGACCCCCGCTCCATCGCGCTGATCGGCGCCTCGAGCGACGAAAAGAAAAACACTTCGCGTCCGCAGCGTTATCTCAAGCGCCACGGTTATCAGGGCAAGCTGATTCCGGTGAATCCGGCGCGCGCCGAGATTTTCGGCGACAAGGCTTACCCGGATGTCACATCGATTCCGGATGAAGTCGATCACGCCTTCGTCAT
This sequence comes from uncultured Burkholderiales bacterium, assembly GCA_966096475.1. GTDB lineage: Bacteria > Pseudomonadota > Gammaproteobacteria > Burkholderiales > SG8-41. Next base: position 10,987 of record CBHTVL010000001.1, on the reverse strand, counting down.
GGTGCCGGCCAAAGCCGTTCCCGAAGCGGTGAAACAGTGCGTCGCGAAAAAAATCCCGGTGGTCACGGTCTACAGCGACGGCTTCGCTGAAACCGGTGCTGAAGGACGCATCAAGCAGCTGGAACTGAACGAGATCATCCGCGGCAGCAATACGCGCCTGGTCGGCCCGAACTGCATCGGCCTGATGAGCACCCAGACCCATCTCGCGCTGTCGGTGAATGCGGTTCTGGAAAAACTGGACATCACACCCGGCGGTCTGGCCATCGTGTCGCAGTCGGGCAGCATGATGGGCGGCCTGATGTCGCGCGGCCTCGGCCGCGGCGTCGGTTTTTCGAAACTGATTTCGGTGGGTAACGAAGCCGACCTCGGCGTCGGCGAACTGGCCGGCCTGCTGGTCGATGATCCGCATACCGACGCAATCCTGCTGTTCATGGAAACCATCCGCGACGCCAAACATCTGGCGGATGCTGCGCGCCGTGCCTATGACGCCAACAAGCCGGTGATCGTCTACAAACTCGGCCGCTCCGAAGTCGGCCAGGATCTGGCGGCGTCACACACCGGCGCGATGGCCGGCACGGATGAAGCGGTTGATGCCTTTTTCAAGGCCCACGCGATGCTGCGCGTCGATACGCTGGAAGCGCTGTTCGAACTGCCGGCGCTGGTGAAAGGCCGCAAACCGAACAAGAAACACCGCGTAGCAGCAATGACCACCACCGGCGGCGGTGCGGCCTGTGTGGTCGACCGCATCGGCACTTACGGTGTTGACGTTGTCGGCCCGACCGATGCACTGGTCGCCGCGCTGGCGCAAAAAAACATCACGATCAACAAGTCGCGCATCACCGACCTGACGCTGGCCGGCGCAAAAAAAGAAATCTACGGCGGCGTGCTCAATGCGCTGCTGGCCTCCGATCATTGCGACCTCGTGCTCGCAGTGGCCGGCAGTTCGGCACAGTTTCAACCGCAGATTGCGGTCGAACCACTGGTCGAAGCCGACCGCGGCGACAAGGCTCTCGCCGTGTTCCTCGCGCCGCATGCCGAAGCCTCGTTGAAACTGCTGGCGAGTGCCGGCGTTGCCGGTTTCCGCACGCCGGAGTCCTGCGCCGATTCGATTCGCGCATGGAAACAATGGGTTCCGCCGCTGGCGATTCCGGCAGCGGATGCCAAACGCACCGCCGCGGCCGACACCTTGCTGAAAGCAGCGCCGGGCAAACAGCTGAATGAACAGCAAGCCTGTGGCGTATTCGGCGCGCTGGGTGTACCGCAGGCGCAGACTGCGGTGATGACCGATGCCAACGCCAAGGTGGATATCGGCTATCCGGTGGTTGCCAAAATCCTCTCGCCCGACATTGCGCACAAGACCGATGCCGGTGGCGTGGTACTGAACATCGCCGATGCGGCAGCGCTGAAGCAAGCGGCGACCGACATCTTCACCCGCGTCAAAGCCAAACATCCGCAGGCCAAACTGAACGGCATCCTGGTGCAGCGCATGGAGCGCGGATTGGCCGAAGTCATCGTCGGTTACAAACGCGATCCGCAGGTCGGTCCGCTGGTGGTCATCGGTGTCGGCGGCGTGCTCGCCGAGATCTACAAGGATTTCGCAATGCGCCTGGCACCGGTGACGCCGGAAACCGCGCTGCAGATGATTGAAGAAGTCAAAGGCCTCGCGGTGATCCGCGGTTACCGCGGCATGACCAGGGGCGACTGCAAGGCGCTGGCGGAAGCAGTAGCCGCGTTTTCTCAGCTCGCCGCCTTCGATGACATCGCCGAAGCTGAAATCAACCCGCTGATCGTCCGCAAAGAAGGCGACGGCGTGGTGGCGGTGGACGGTTTGATCGTCCGCCAATAAAGCGTCAAACAGCCGGGCCGCATGCGGTCCGGCGGAGGAGCGTCACAAGTGGCACAAAGTCTGGGCAACAAGCTGGACACGGGGGACCGTTTCCCCGATATCGAATTGCAGCTGGTCGACGGCGGCACTCAGCACGTTTCGGCGCTGACCGGCAGCGGCTGGGGCATTGTGCTGCTGTATCGCGGCGACTGGTGAAGATACTGCCGTCAGCAGTTGGCTGACTATCAGACCTGGTTACCCGACCTGAAACAACTCGGCATCACGGTCATCGCCGCCTCGGTGGATACGCCGGAAGAAGCGCGCAAAACCGTCGATGTGCAGAAACTGGCTTATCCCGTCGCTCACGGCCTGGATTTTCAGGACATCAGCCGCCGGACTGGCGCATTCATCGAGCATGAGCGCAAAATCCTGCAAGCCACAGGATTTCTGCTCAAACCCGACCTGACCGTACAAGTCGCCACCTATTCAACCGGACCGATCGGCCGGCTCACGCCCAACGACGTGAGCTCGGTCGTCAGAGCGGCCCTCGCCAAAACAACTGCAGCCCAAGGAGAAAAAACATGTTGATGGAACAACTCGCCGACTACGCGATCCGCGAACAGACTTCGAAGCTGCCGCCGCAGGTGATCCACCACGCCAAACGCGCGGTGATCGACTGGTACGCCGCACTGTTGCCGGGCAGCGTCGTCAATCCGGCGGTGCTGATGGAAGAGGCTTTTGCCGAGGATCTGGATCGCGGCCGTGCCCGTCTGGCCACCGGCCGCCGCGCCACGCTGCGCGCCGCCGCGCTGATCAATGGTGCAGCTTCGCATTCGGTCGAATTCGACGACATCTACCGCGATGCCGGTTACCACCCGGGCAGCCCGACGATTTCCGCAGCACTCGCCGCGGCCCAGGCTTCCGGCGCATCGGGTGACCGTTTCCTGCGCGGCGTCATCGTCGGCTATGAAATCTCCACACGCATCGGCGAAGCGGTGATGCCTTCGCATTACAAGTATTGGCATACCACCGGTACCGTCGGTGCTTTCGGCGCTGCGGCAGCGGCAGCGACCATCCTCGGCGCGAACAAGGAACAGTTCATGCACGCGATGGCCACGGTCGGCAGTTTTGCCTCGGGCCTGCAGCAGGCCTTCCGCTCACAGGCAATGACCAAGCCGCTGCACGGCGGTCATGCCGCCGATGCCGGTTGCTGGGCGGCGATGGCGGCAGTAAAAGGCCTCACCGGCGCGCTCGACATGCTCGAAGGCGAAGTCGGCTTCGGCAATGCGATGAGCGTGAATCCGGACTGGAGCAAGGCGACCAAGGGCCTGGGTGTTGATTACCACATCAACCACATGACTTTCAAAAACCACGGCTGCTGCGGCCACACCTTCCCGTCGATCGACGGCGCGCTGCATCTGCAGCAGCAGCACGGCTTCACGCACAAGGATGTGAAACACATCAGGCTGCACACCTACAAGGCCGGCCTCAACATCATCGACAACAACAATCCCGAAGGTGAATACCAGGCCAAGTTCAGCATCCAGTACACCGTCGCCCACGCGCTGGTGCGTGGCAGCGTGAGGCTGAACGCCTTCGATCCCGATCACCTCAGCGATCCGGATGTACGTGCGCTGCTGAAAAAGATCGAGCCGATCGCCGACCCCGAGATTTCAGCGGGTTATCCGAACCGCCGCGAGTCGCGCGTGGAAATCGAATTGAACGACGGCCGCAAGTTCGAACACTTCCAGCCCTATCGCAAAGGTGATCCGGAGCTGCCGCTGACCGACGACGAGCTGAACGGCAAGTTCATCGAACTCGCCGAGCCGGTGATCGGCAAGGCCGCTGCGGCCTCACTGCTGAAACAGCTGTGGGATACCGAGAAACTGGCCAACGTCGATTACGACACCGGCAGCGGATCGAAACGCGCAGCGGGCTGAACCAAAACACCACCCGGGGAGGGGGCGATGAAAAAAATCCTGATGCTGTTGGCGCTGGCAACGATCGTTATCCCGGTCCGTGCCGCTGAACAGTTCCCGACACGGCCGATCCGTGTCATCGTGCCCTACGCCCCCGGCGGCAACGTCGATATCTCGGCGCGCATCATCGCGCCGCCACTGGGCGAAGCACTCGGGCAAACCATCGTGGTCGATAACCGTCCGGGCGCCGGCGGCAACCTTGGCGCTTCATTGGTGGCAAAAGCCACGCCTGACGGCTACACGCTGCTGGTTGGTTCCAGCGGCCCGCTGTCGGTGAATCCGGTGATTTTCAAAAGCCTGCCTTACGACACGCTGAAGGACTTCGCGCCGATCTCGACCGTGCAGGCAGTGCCGCTGGTCGTACTCGCCGGTCCGAAATCAAATATCAATTCCATTGCCGACGTCATCGCCGCGGCCAAGGCACGACCGGGCAAGCTGACCATGGCCTCGGCCGGTACCGGTACCACCAATCACTTTGCGATTGAACTGTTCGCGCACATGGCCAATGTGAAGCTGCTGCATATACCGTACAAAGGCAGCGGTCCGGCGTTGTCCGAACTGCTCGGCGGCCAGGTGGAAACCATGATCGACCAGCTTGCGGCCTCCATCGGTTATGTCCGCGACGGCCGCCTCAAGGTACTGGCAGTGACCACACAGCAACGCGCTGCGGCGCTGCCCAACGTACCCACGCTGGAAGAGCTCGGTTACAAGGGTTATCAGGCGTCGACGCTGCTGGGCCTGCTGGCCCCGGCCGGCACACCCAAACCCGTTGTGGCCAAACTCAATGCCGGCGTGCGCAAGATCATGGACAACAATACCGTCGCGGAACGTTTCCGCGGTCTTGGCGCCAATCCCGGCGCGAGTTCGCCCGAGGAATTCACCGCCCGCATCCGCGACGAGCTGGAACAATGGCGGACGCTGGTCAAACAACTCAACCTGAAATTCGAATAACCGTTTTGAGGAATACCTGATGAGCAAAAATATCCAGCGTCAAACCGCCCGGCTGCGCGAGCTGCTGGCACGTCCCGGCTGTATCGTTGCTCCCGGTGTCGCCGACGCCTTCGGCGCGCGCCTTGTGAAGATGGAGGGTTTTGATGCGGTGTACATGACCGGCTTCGGCACCAGCCTGACCCGGCTCGGCATGCCGGACGTCGGCCTGCTCACCGCGACCGAGATGATCGACAATGCCAGCCGCATCGCCGAGGCCTCGGAGTTGCCGGTCATCGCCGATGCCGATACCGGCTACGGCAACCCGATCAACACCCGTCGCACCATCCGCGATTATGAAAAGGCCGGTGTCGCCGGCGTGCATCTGGAAGACCAGGCCTGGCCCAAACGCTGCGGCCACCTCGCCGGCAAGCGGGTGATTCCGACCGTGGAAATGGTCGCCAAGATTAAAGCCGCCTGCGATGCGCGACGCGACGATGATTTTGTGATCATCACCCGCACCGACGCCATTGCCATTGAAGGCCTTGATGCCGCGCTGGAGCGCGGCGAGCGTTATCGGGAAGCCGGCGCCGATGTGCTGTTTATCGAAGCACCGGTGGGCCGCGAGCAGGTTGAAGTCGTGTCGAAACGCTTCAAGGGCGTGCCGCTGCTCTACAACATGGCTGCCAGCGGCAAAACCCCAGACCTGCCGGCGGATGAACTCGGCAAATTGGGTTTCAAGCTGGCGATTTATCCGAACTGGATGCTGCTGGCCGCAATTCCGGCGATGCAGAACCTGCTGCGCGAACTGAAAAAAACCGGCTCTATCGCCCATATGCGCGACAAGGTTGCCAACTTCAAACAGTTCACCGACATCGCCGGCCTGCCGGAAATCCAGGAACTCGAAAACCGTTACGGCCTGCCCGAAGACCAGCGCGCCGCGCTCTGATACAGCCGGCATGACTTTCAACACGCGGCGCTTTCCCCTGCCCGGCCTTGTGGCCGTGCTGTGCGCCGCGTTAAGTCTGCCGCTACAAGCGCAATCCGACCGGCCCTCCCAGCCGGAACCGGCGGGTACCCGCAGCGAGAAACAACTAGCCCACGCGCCGCGTTACATGGTCGCCGCCGCACATCCGCTGGCGGTGGATGCGGGTCTGCAGATGCTGGATGCCGGGGGCAGTGCCGTGGACGCGATGATCGCGGTCCAGCTGGTGCTGAATCTGGTTGAACCGCAGGCTTCGGGACTGGGCGGCGGTGCTTTCCTGCTGCATTACGATGCAAAGGCCCGGGCAGTACGCGCCTATGACGGGCGTGAAACGGCGCCGGCTGCGGCAACACCCGAACTGTTCCTGCGCGACGGCAAACCCATGAACTTCCGCGAGGCCGTTACCGGCGGTCGCTCCGTGGGTACACCGGGTGTCGCCCGCCTGCTGGAAACCGCACACCGCAAACACGGCCGCCTGCCCTGGGCAACATTGTTCCAACCCGCGATCGAACTCGCCGAAAACGGTTTCCCGATGCCGGAGCGCGTACATGCGCTGCTGCTCCGCGACCGCGCCATCGCCGGTGAGGCCACAGCACGCAGCTATTTTCTGCAAGCGGACGGAACACCCAAACCCGCCGGTACCCTGCTGCGCAATCCGGAGTTTGCGCGCACGCTGCGTGCGATCGCCGCCGGCGGTGCCGATGCGTTTTATCAAGGCGATATCGCCCGCGCAATGGTCGCCGCCGTGCGCAGCCATGCCGCCAATCCCGGCCTGTTGAGCGAAGCCGATCTGGCTGCGTATCAGGTACGGGAAGTCGATGCCTTGTGTGGACCGTACCGCGCCTACCGCATCTGCGGCATGCCGCCGTCGTCATCCGGCGGCATCGCCGTGTTGCAGATACTGGGTTTGCTTTCACCGCAGAAGCTTTCTGCGGTACAGCCGGGTTCAACGCAGGCGGTTCATCTGCTGGCCGAGGCTGGACGCCTTGCTTACGCCGACCGCAACCGTTGGGTGGCTGATGACCGGTTTGTCGATGTGCCGCTGCGCGGCCTGCTTGACCCGGCCTATCTTGCTGCGCGGGCCCGGCTGATCCGGACTGATCGCTCCATGGGCGTTGCCGAAGCGGGCCGGCCGCCGGGTGCTGCACTGGTTTACGCCGATGACCCGCTTGAGGAAGTCGCCGGCACCAGCCAGGTTGCCATTGTCGATGGCGACGGCAATGCGGTATCGCTGACCACGACCATCGAAAACTTTTTTGGCAGCCGGATCATGGTTGGCGGTTTTCTGCTGAACAACCAGCTCACCGACTTCAATTTCAATCCGGTCGAATCAGGGCGGCCGGTTGCCAACGCCGTGGCCCCGGGCAAACGGCCGCGCAGCTCGATGGCGCCGACGCTGGTGTTCCGCGACAACGGCGACCTGCATCTGGTGCTGGGCTCGCCGGGCGGCAGCCGGATCATCAACTACGTCGCAAAAACGCTGATCGCAACGCTGGACTGGAATCTCGACATTCAGGCAGCGATTGCGCTGCCGAACACCGGCAGCCGTAACGGCCCGACGGAAATCGAACGCGGCACGGATGCCGAGGCGCTGGCAGCGGCGCTGCGCGGAATGGGACACATCGTGGAAATTGCCGACATGACCAGCGGTCTGCACGGCATCATGCGGGATGGCAAAGGGTGGCAGGGTGGCCCGGATCCGCGCCGCGAAGGCATCGCGAAGGGGCGGTAACACTGAAATGCGTGAAATGAGGACACTGCAATGGCATTGACGATGTTCGACAAAATCTGGAACAGCCACGTCATCCTGGAAAAACCGGGTGGCGACGCGCTGCTGCACATCGACCGCAACTTTGTACATGAAGGCTCCTTCCATGCCTTCGGTACGCTGGCCAAGGAAGGCCGCAAGGTGCGCAAGCCGCGGCAGAACTTCGCGGTGGCCGATCACTATGTGCCGACCGTCGGCCGCGAACGCGGCGTCGAGGCGGCAGAAGACGCCGATGCACGCAACATGATCCGGCTGCTTGAGGAAAACTGCCGCGTCAACGACATCGCCCATTACGGCATCGATGACGAGCGCCAGGGCATCGTCCATGTCATCGGACCCGAGCTCGGCCTCACCCAGCCGGGACTGACCGTCACCTGCGGCGATTCGCATACATCAACGCACGGTGCGCTGGGCGCTTATGCCTTCGGCACCGGCGCCTCGCAGCTGAAACAGATCCTCGCCACGCAGTGCCTGTGGCTGAAACGGCCGAAAACCCTGCGCATCGTCGTCAACGGCCAGCTCGCACCGGGCGTCACCGGCAAGGATGTGGTGCTGGCAATCATCGCCAAAATCGGTACCGCCGGTGCCACCGGCCATGTCATCGAATTCGCCGGATCGGCGATCAGCAGCCTGACCGTCGAAGGCCGGCTGACCGTGTGCAATATGGCGATCGAAGCCGGCGGCCGCGCCGGCATGATCGCGCCCGACGACAAGGTCTATGAATATCTGCACGGCCGCGAGTTCTCGCCCAAAGGCCCCGAATGGGATCGCGCGCTGGCGCAATGGCGCACACTGCCCTCGGATGACGGCGCGCGCTTCGACCGCGAAGTCACACTCGACGGCGCCAAACTCGAACCGATGCTGACCTGGGGCACCAGCCCCGAGGAAGCGCTGCCGGTCAGCGGCCGCATCCCCGATCCGAAATCACTGGGGGATGCCAACCAGCGCGCCCATGCCGAACAGGCGCTGGCCTATATGGATCTCAAGCCCGGCATGGCGCTGACCGACATCAAAATCGACCGCGCCTTCATCGGCAGCTGCACCAACGGCCGCATTGAAGACCTGCGCGCCGCCGCCGCGGTGCTGAAAGGCCGCAAAGCGGTCATTCAGGCCTGGGTGTCGCCGGGCTCCACCGCACTGAAGCGTCAGGCTGAAGCCGAGGGCCTGGACAAGATCTTCATCGACGCCGGCGTTGAATGGCGTGCATCGGGCTGTTCGAGCTGTGCCGCGATGAACGGCGACAAGGTGCCGCCGGGCATGCGCAGTGCCTCCACCTCCAACCGCAATTTCGAAGGCCGCCAGGGCAAAGGCGCACGCACCCACCTGATGAGCCCGGCGATGACTGCAGCCGCCATCGTCACCGGCCGCGTCACCGACGTGCGCACGCTTGCCGCGGGGAAACATTGAATCCTTCTTGAATAAGGACAAAAACATGCCTCTGACGAGGCTGTCATATTTTTGGAAAAATCGACTCTCATGAAACCGTTCACAACACTGACCGCCGTAGCCGCACCCATCGAGATGGCGAATATCGACACCGACCGCGTGATTCCCGTGCGTTTCCTGCGCAAGCTGCGCAGCGACAAGGCGGGTTACGACCCCTATCTGTTCCATGACATGCGTTTCGACAACGACGGCCGGGAAAAGCCCGATTTCTTGCTCAACCAGCCGGCCTACCGCAAGGCGGGCATCCTCGTCGCCGGCGCCAATTTCGGCTGCGGCTCGTCACGCGAAGGTGCGGTATACGCCCTGCTCGACTATGGTATCCGCGCGGTGATCGCCCCCTCCTTCGGCGACATTCATTACGCCAATGAACTGCAGAACGGCATGCTGCCGGTAATCCTGCCCGAGGAGATCTGCCGCGGACTTCGCGACCAGCTGCGCGCCAAACCGGGAGCCACGCTGGCGATTGACCTGCCCGCGCAAACCGTCACCGACACCGAAGGCACCGCCCACCCCTTTACCATTGACCCGGTCTACAAGGAACGCCTGCTCAAGGGGTTGGACGACATCGGCCTGGTCCTTGAGAACACCGCTGCCATCGAAGGCTTCGAAAACAGCTATCACGCGCAACGACCCTGGCTGGCCTGAATCCCGACTGAAAAAAAGCGCCGCCGGAGGTCGTTTACCCGGCGGCGCTGCGCTATCATCGCCCCCACGAACGGGGAGCCGGGAGCCGGATCATGCTGGTCAACAGCGTCGCATATCGTGACGGCAAAAAAATCGCGGATGTCGCGCGCGAAGACATTCATCTGTACCTGCAGCGCAACGACTGCATCGTCTGGGTTGCGGTGCGCGATCCCGAGCCGCACGAACTGGAACAACTGGCCGAGGAATTCGATCTACCCGAACTCGCCGTCGAAGACGCGCGCCACGGCCACCAGCGACCCAAGTTCGAGGAATACGGCGACGAGCTGTTTTTCGTAATGCACATGATCGAACCGGCCGACGACGAGCTGCGTGTCGGCGAAGTCGATATTTTTGTCGCACGCAACTACGTGCTTTCGGTGCGCACCCGCAGCGAACGCAACTTCGCCGACGTGCGCGCCCGCTGCGAACGGGAACCCGAGCTTCTGCAGCACGGCACCGGCTACATCCTCTATGCACTGATGGATGCGGTGGTCGACCGCTATTTCCCGATTCTCGAAAGCATCGAATCCCAGCTGGAAAGCATCGAAGACCGCATTTTTGCCGGCACTTCGCCGCGGGCCAACATCGAGGCGCTGTACGGCATCAAGCAGGATCTGGTCACGCTGAAACATGCGACCGCACCGTTGATGGAAGGTGTGGGCAAGCTGTTCGGCGGCCGCGTGCCGCAGATCTGCAACGGACTCGGTGAATATTTCCGCGACGTATCGGACCATCTGGGCCGCATCAACCAGAGCATCGATTCCACGCGTGAGATGGTGACCACGGCGATCTCGGTCAATCTGTCGATGATCACGCTGCAGGAAAACGAAGTCACCAAGCGCCTCGCCGGTTACGGCGCACTGGTCGCGGTACCGACGATGATCGCCGGCATCTACGGCATGAACTTCGAGCACATGCCGGAACTGAGATGGGTCTGGGGCTATCCGCTGTCACTGGCACTGATGGTCATCATCGACGCCTACCTGTTCTACCGCTTCCGCAAAGCCAAGTGGCTGTAGCCCCCGCGGCTGCAGTCGTGATCGGCGGCGGTCCTGCCGGCCTGATGGCCGCGGAAGTCCTGCTCGCCGGCGGCATGACCGTCGATCTTTACGACGCCATGCCCTCGGTCGGCCGCAAATTCCTGCTCGCCGGCAAGGGCGGCCTGAACATCACCCATGCCGAGCCTCCTGAAAAATTCCTGGGCCGCTACGGCACACGCAGACCCGCACTTGAATCGATGTTGAATGCCTTCGGTGCCGCGCCATTACAGGATTGGGTACACGGTCTCGGCGTCGAGACCTTCGTCGGCACTTCGCAGCGTGTGTTCCCGAAAGAAATGAAAGCCGCGCCGCTGCTGCGCGCCTGGTTGCACC